>JAAFHM010000404.1 GCA_013298375.1 Ignavibacteria bacterium
GCGGAACGGGCTATGGCAAAAATGTGGTGGAACGCTCTTGAATTGAAACTTTTTCCTGAAGCGCCCACTACTCCTGACTCTTTGCCTATTCCGTTGGACAATATCGTGTATGCAGAAGCACAAAATCAATACGTTGATATCTACGACCAGCAAGCCACAAAGCACCTTCTGCCGGAAACACTCGGCTCGCTCGTGCAGCGCTTGGAAACGCAAACGCCATTCGGGAAAACTCCGCCGCTTGTCCGCATCCACGATAAATACGCCGTGAATCCCGCACAGGTGCTTGAAGTGCGCCTAAGCGAAAGTCGGCGCGATTATCTGGTGCGGCTTTCCAACGGCAAAGAACTCAATATGTCGCGCACCTACAAACATCATCTGGCAAAACTGCCCGTCAAAGTGCAGCGTTCGCGGGGGAGGGGGGGGTAAAAAATCTGGTGGGAAAAGCAAATAAATTTGAGAAATTTTCTATGGAGAGGATAGGAGACTTGTCATGGTGAGTGTGATAGAAAGCCGCACGGATGCGTGTCTAGCGAACTCAGATAGTATTCGTGTACAAATCCTCAATCGGAAAAATCATATCATAGTCATCCCAGTTGAGGTTTCCATTGAATATCACGTAGTGCTGAAAATAGGCAGGTTGGAGGTATTTTTTGAGAGTGCGGTCTTTTGTGCGCTCTAAAAATGGCTTGAAATCAACAGTTTGATGGGTTCTATCGCTAAAGGTGATGCCAATGGAACATTCACCAAGATATTCTGCCCGAATAATCTGCGGCGCTTCTACGAACGTCGTGTAGTCGGTCAGGTCAATAATGGTCGGCGTATTTAATCGTCTCGTTTCGGATGCAAGATGGGAATTCATTGTAACCTCCGAGTTATCCGAACTTTATCTGGCTTGATGCCGTCATCAAAATATGCTTCCCACTTGCCTTTAATGTCGTGGGAAAACGTTTGGACTAAGACTTTGAAATCTGCCAGTTGCTTTTTGGGTAATGGTTTTTTGCCGCTCACATTTTTGAACACAATTTGAACAATTTTCCCCTCTTGAATAACAAACTCAGCACGGCTCTCCGTTCCTTGATACTGACCGTGAACATGAATAGGCTCATGCTCATTTGACCAGAAATATACCACGACACCGAGATATTCATACAGTTGTGGCATAGACTTGGGAATTGTTGTGCGTTCAGCAAATGGTTTTCGTAACATTATGAACAAATATATCACAGGAGACAGAATCGGACAAGCATGATTTTGGGTATTGTTATCCCATATTCGGACGTGTTACTCAATTTTTCGGACGTGTTACTCAATTCCGCTTGAAAAGGTTTGCGGGAAGCCGTAATTTTGGTGCATGAATTTCGCACACATCATATCACAACGCTTCCCTTCTGCTCTCAGGAGTATTTGTGTCTTATTGGGCGCAATACTGCTGGTGTCGGGGGTAGGAAAGCTTATAGACGCTTCGGCGGCAGTACGCTTTTTGGAATATCTGCTTTCAACGATGAACAAAACACTGCCCATAGCGCCGCAAACGCTGATGGTGGGGCTTTCGGTGTTGGAAATTGCTCTTGGTGTGGCATTTCTGGCGGGAAGATTTCTGAAGCCCGCAATGTTCCTGACGAGTGTGCTTTTGGGCGCATTCACCGTCACACTGGCGGGGGCGATGGGCGACAATAGCGTTCCCATCTGTGGCTGTTCGGGCGCGTTCGATTTTGGAATGCCGCTTGAAATGGCGCTTGTGAGAAATATTGTGTTGATGGTGATGATAACTTGTGTGTGGAAGCAGTTGCCGTCAGAGCGGCAAGTACGAATACCTTTTGTTTAAATATTGTTGGAATATTGTTGGAAACCCTGATGAATATTGAACGCATTTTCGCTCTCGCCCGTTACATTCTGGGCGGTTTTATGATACTTTCCGGTGTTGGCAAACTTATAGATTCTGCCGCCGCAGTTGAGGCGGTGCGGTATATTGTTTTCGAGGATCAGTCCGCATTGCCCATCACGCCTCAAACACTGACGATGATTATCTCCGTGTTGGAGATTCTTGCTGGTGCGGTGTTTTTTTGGGGCAGATATTTAAACGTTGGTTTGTTTGGCGTAGCCGTGAGTTTGTTGATGTTTACGGTGCCGCTTGGTGAGGTTGTCGTCAAGGGCAAAAGCGTTGCTGCGTGTGGTTGTTCGGGATTGTTCGATGCGGGAATGTCGCTTCCGATGCTGCTTGTGCGCAATGGGATTCTGTATGCGATACTAATCTGGACAGTGTTTGTGATTCAATATCGCAAAGTCGAATACAGCAAGCATCTCCCGAAGCAGAAAACGCTTTTGGATGCTTTGATGAAGAAAAAGAATGATTGAGCAGAATCTCACACCAACCAAGAACGATACGCGAAATCAAGCGGTTTCATTCAACTCAAACCTCAATAAAAAAAGACTCTATCATGGAAGAACGGATATTTGCTATCGCTCGTTACGCCCTAGGTGTTTTCCTCATACTCTCTGGTATTGGAATACTTCTTGATCCCACGAAGACTGTCGAGGTTATAGAATACGCCTACGCGGAAAATCAAGACATTCTTCCGGGAGATGCCCGTTTCCAGACGATGGCACTTGCTATTGTAGAAATTCTTGCGGGCTTGCTGTTTATTGCTGAAAAACTTTTGTATGCCCCTATTGTCGCTTCTCTCATCATTCTGATGACGTTTATCCTTCCCCTACGCGATACTGTTATGGGGAGAACTGGTGTTCCTACCTGTGGTTGTTCGGGATTCTTGGATTTTAATCTGCCTATTGGTTGGTTACTTCTGCGGAACGCTGTTATTATGATAACTCTTTTCTGGATGATGTCTGCTATTCAATATCGTAGAGTATCGTATAGCAAAGGAAAACCCCGTCAGCGTACGCTCTTGGAAATGGTATTCCAAAAGAAACAGGAATAAAGGCAGAGTCTACGCAATTCTGCTTGAATTGAAGAAGATAGGCAAAAAAAATCTGAAAATCGCCAATAAAAACGCAAAAAGACAGTTCGCTGCAATCTGCTCGTCAGCGAACCATCTTCCTGCCGGATTCACAATGGTTGGAGCCATGAATCTGACAGGCAAAATACTAAATTTTCGGGCAGAAACATTATTTTCTAGGAGCAATCCCATGAAAGAGTTGAATTTTGAGCAAATGGCTCAGGTAGAGGGTGGCGCTTGCAGAGCCTTGAATATGCTTGCTGGTGCAATGATCGGTGGCTCGGTAGGCGGTCCTTGCGGTGCAGCAGTTGGCGCTGCATTGATGTGTTTATTGGACTAATGCTCATATCTATCGTTTTTGAACGATAATTCCTTGCGTGCCGACGTTCAAGGCAACTTCAACGTCGGCACATTTTTATCACGGAAGGAACGCACTAATGGAAAATACACTTGCCATTTCCAACATCAGCAAGCACTACGCCAAGAAAACCGTCCTAAACGCCATTCAGTGCCGCGTCGAAGCGAGTTCATGCTTCTGGCTCGTCGGCAGAAACGGTGCAGGCAAAACCACGCTCATCAACATCCTCGCAGACCTCATTGCGCCGGATTCCGGAACGGTCAGCTTTGGCGGCTTGACCTACGAAAAGGATGAACTCGCCATCAAGCGTAATCTCGGCGTTCTTCCCGATACAAACCCCGCCATTCCTCAACTGACGGGCTGGGAATACTTGCAGTTTGTCGGGCTGATGCACGAACTCCCGCCGGACGAGTGCAAACGCCGTGCGGAGAGCCTTCTGGCATATTTTTTTGATGAAACCGAAGATGCGCACAAGCGCATTGGCGCGTATTCGCACGGCATGACCAAGAAAATCGGCTTGTGTGCTGCTTTGCTGCACCGTCCGCAGTATTTGATTTTAGACGAACCCTTTGCCGGATTAGACCCCGTTTCCAGCGCCAAACTTGTGCAGTTTCTTCAGTCTTATCGCACGCCGGAACGCGCATTGTTCCTCTCGTCGCACGACCTTGGCTATGCACAAAAAATTATGACGCACATCGGCGTTTTGGAAGGCGGCGTGCTGCAATTTGTCGGTTCGGCAGAAGAATTTGCCTCCTCGAAACACACGTTGGAAGAATCTATCTTGCAAATTTTGCAACCCAAAGAATCCAATATCCAAGAACTGAACTGGCTTACGCAATGAACGTGCTTTCTCTCAACCTGCTTTCCCTTCTCGGTTTTGTGCTTGCGGCGCAATGGAAACACCTTTTTCAGTTCAAAAATGCACTTTCACTTTTGGGGCGAGTGTTGTTTTTGGCACTCATACTGCTCTACGCTGTGGGCTTTGGCGTTATTCTGCAAAATGCCGAGCGCTTTGGCATGAGCGTTGAGCGCGTTCTGCACGGCTTGAATGCTGGCATTGCTATTTTGACCTTCAGCAAAAGCTATTTTCCTGCTTACCAGCCCACAAGTCAACCATTGCTATCGTTCTACCCTGTAAGCCGCATCAACAAAGCGCTTCTGGGCTTTTTGACGGATATGCTGGCGGTTTTTCCTGTTGCAATCTTGGTGCTGTATGCCATCGTGTTCGGCATGGCATTTTCCGTTCTGACTGCTGCACAAATACTGACCTCGCTGGCTATCGTCACCTCGACGCTTGTGCTAGACCGATCCTTGCGCTTGGTGGTGGAATATGCTATGCCGCTTCGGTGGCTCTATG
>JAAFHM010000008.1 GCA_013298375.1 Ignavibacteria bacterium
CTTCAGCAGAGCCGCGTGAGCCAAAAGGTCCGAAATATTCCGCACCATCGTCGTCAATTTCAAAACGAATGTCGAGGCGCTTAAAATCAAGGTCGGGCGTGTCGTGTCCGTGCGAAGCCGTACCGAGGCGGATGAACGGATACCGACGATATTTTTTGATAAGCGTGTTGTACTGCGGCTTGTGTGCCTTAATCTCTTTTGATTCAAACAGTAATGCCGAAAGTTCGGTACCGGTTGTTTTCCACTGAATATCGCGTATTTGCTTTACGAGGTCTTTGATTTTACCCGTATGCTGTGCCGATGGGAGAAAGTACGAATTGACGCGGTTTTTGAGGGATTTTGCCTTGCCGATGTAGAGAATCGTATCATGGAGGTCGCGGAAATAATACACGCCCGGTTCGTCGGGTAAATTTCCCAACTGGTCCTGTAATGCTTGAATGGACTTAGGAACTTTCTTGAAATTCCCCAATCGCTTATTTTGAAAGGTGAGCAATTCATCAAGCGTTTGCACATTAAACTGCTCCTGCAAAATCTCCAGCATCCGCACAAATGCTTGCGCCGTAGCGTAAGCATCGCCATGAGCGCGGTGACGATTTTTGATAGTAATATCAAAATACGCCGCAACAGCGCCAAGATTGAGTTTGGTACGTTTGGGGAAAAGGCGTTTGGAGATTTTATAGGTGCAAAGACGCGGTATTTCCCGGATGTGGAGATTCGAGCGGACAAAGGTATTGGACACAAACGACCAATCAAATGCGGCATTGTGCGCCACAAAGACTGCGTAAGGCTGCGCAAATATCGGGCGCAAGCGGCTCATTACCTCTTCGGTTTCGGGAGCGCTATAAACCATGCTATTGGAAATGCCCGTAATTTCGGCAATCATCGTGGGAATATGCTGATGCGGATTGACGAGCGAAGAAAATTCTTCGATAATCTCGCCATCCCGCACCACAATACAGGCTATTTCCGTGATACGATTATCTTTTCCGCTTGGTCCGGTCGTTTCCACGTCCACGACAAGGAATGGTACTTCGGCGAGGTGAATGTCGTCGTGTGAGGGTTTGGGTTCGTCCATTGGTACAAATACACAATCTGCCGAAGAGCGTTAGTGGCGATAAATAGTGGTTATGCGGTTACTCGAACATTTCTTGCTTTTCCGTCGCGGTCTGATAATACGGCGTTTGACGTAATTGATTGACGGTTTGTGCGCCTGTTAAAAACATTGCTGCGCGAAGTTGGTAGTGCCAACCCCGCATCATTGCTGCCAAAGCGGGCTGTCCTTCTTCGATGAGCGTTTGCAGAAACGGTCTGGCTGCGGCAGCAAGCGCAGCGCCGAGAACAAGTGTTTTTGCTATGTCCAGCCCCGAAGTAATGCCGCCGGAAGCGATAATCGTTACCTCGTTTTTCAAGCCCTTGTGGAATTTTTTTACTTCGGTCAGCATTTGCAAACATTCGACCGTTGTTAAACCCCAGTCCCAGAAAACCTCTTTGTAACGGTCTTCGGGGGCTTTTCCTTCGGAACGCAGAATTTCCACGCCAGCCCAACTTGTGCCGCCCGCTCCGGCGACATCGATAATGCGAACACCAGCGCCCATCAGTGCTACCGCCACGCCGGATGAAATTCCCGCGCCGACTTCTTTCACAATAATCGGCACACCAAGCGTTTTGGATAAGTCTTCAATACCCGCCAGTACGCCTTTGAAGCGCGGTGAGCCTTCGGGCTGCATCAACTCTTGAAGCGGGTTCAGATGGACGGTCAGCGCGTTTGCCTCAATCATTTCTACGATGCGGTGCAACTGCGTCCGTACCTCTGGCTTGGCGACTTCTGCGCCGCCAATGTTTGCCGTTATGGGAATATTCGGTGCAACCTTGCGCACAACGCTGAATGACTCATGGAAGTCCGAGCGTTCCAGCGCTTGACGCTGCGACCCTACACCCATCGGAATATTGATTTCCGCGCACACTTCGGCTAATTCGCGGTTAATACGCTCCGCATCGGCATAGCCGCCCGTCATACACGACACCATAAGCGGCATAGATACTTGCTTCTCAAGAAAGGTTATACCTGTGCGCACGTCCTCGAAATTGAGTTCCGGCAGTGCGTTATGAATGAGCGAAATCCGCTCCAAACCGCTTGTTTTCTGGCGAAACGTCACACGCTCGCTGACGCAGAGGTCAACGTGGTCTTTTTTACGAGACGATATTTCTGTGGGCATAATGCTTGAGGAATAATGGGTGAAGATGGCGTGAAATCAAGCGAGAAGCGCAAGTACGCACTTCACAATTTGCACACCAAGAGCCGTTACAAATAATTCTCGCGGATGTGCAGAATTGTTTCCTCAATTCCCTTGGTCGGAATTGGCTCACCGACGGCAATGCAATCCCAGTGTCCGTTTGGCTGGCGAACAAGTTTGCCCATGACCATCGAAACAAAGCCCTTAAATTGCGGTTCGGAGGCAAGATTGAAGGTTGCGATAACATTATCAACGCGCTCTCTCGTGCCTTCAAACAAGCGGATTTTTGCGTAGGGAATCGTGGAAAAATCTTGTCCTTTGAAGGAATTAAGATAAAGAACAATCGTCTGAACACGAGAATTTACGCGGCTGAGGTCAATTTCAATCACTTCATTATCGCGCCCGTCGTCGCCATTGCGGTCACCGACAAGATCGTCGCCACTATGCCGAATGGCAGTATCGTCGGAGCGCAATTTACGGTAATAGACCGTATCAATGTATGTTTTTTCTGCATCAAACATCGAAGCACTGCCGTCTAAATCAACGCTCAAGGTCTGTTTATCTTCCCATTTGAAACCGAGAAAGGAGAGTTTTTCGGTGCGCTCAATCACGCCCCAATTCAATCCAATACAAACGCTCTCAAGCCGTTTCCCTTCTTTTTCGAGCGAGATACTTGAGCCTTTTTTGAGACTAATGCCAGTTTTTTTATTGAGTTCGATTGCCATGATGCGTGGTAATGAGAGGTTAAAAAATTGAAGTTGATTTGGAAGATAGTTCTATGACAAATAGGGGATTTTTCAAGCGTATCTATCCACATAGCCTTGCAAGCCTGTTTGTGTGCCAGTGCCGGAGGCAACAAATTCCCATTCGCCGTTGATTTTGGAAAGCCGTCCAAACTCTACTTCAGTGCTGGTCGGGTAATCCTGAGCGAGGTCGAAGCGCAAGATTTCGCGGTTTGATTCTACATCCACGAGCCGAATATACGCATTTTGAATCATGCTGAAATTCTGTCTGCGCGTATCAGCATCATGGATGGTAACGACCATCAGGATTTCAAAAATATTCTCATTCAGCATTGGCAAATACGCCATAATCACCTCGTCGTCGCCGTCGCCAACACCTGTGCGATTGTCTCCGGTGTGTTGCACTGCGCCGTCGGGCGATTTGAGATTATTGTAAAAAATAAAGTATTCGTCTTGCGGAATTTTCCCGCCCGCACCCAGCATGAATACTGATGCGTCGAGGTCAAGCGTATGACCGGGCTTTACGTCCCAGCCAAGACCAATAATGATTTTTTTGAGCGAAGGTTCTTTTTTGCTAAGGTTAAAGCGTCCGCCTTTTTGCAGCGAAATAGCCATAGAGGGTTCTCCTGAGCGATTTATGAGGGATTGCGTAAAAAAAAATTGTTGATGCGGTCTTCATGAGTTTCGCCAGACTTCTTGTCGGGAGAGGGCGCTGGGAACGCAGGAACAGTGCTAGGTTGAGGCTTTTGTTCCGCAAAAAAATTGTCAATCATGCTTTGTTTGTCCGCCGACTTTTGTGCCGCAGCGCCGGAAGCATCTTGCTGACTACCTCCGCTAGTGCGGGGCTGTTTGGTGGCTTCTGCCGATATTTTTTCTGCCAGCGCAAATGCCGTGCGGAAGCGCTTCAAACTGGTTTCGTTCTGCAAACGTTCTTTTTCTGCGCGTTCTGTGGCAAACTCTTGTTCGATTTGGGTTTCCAGTGCTTTCAAGGCTGCATCAGCCGACGCGCCGTGAAATTCTCGCATTTCGCTTTCCGCTTCGGCAGAGCCGTCCACAGAAAGACGTAATTCCGCGTGAATCGTTTCGCGTTCCAAGAGTTCATGTGATGCGCCGGACTGACGCAATTTTGCCAAAAACTCCTCCCGCGATCGTGCCGAAGCCAGTTCTGCGGCAAGCACCGTGCGCCGCGCCTTCAATTCTTCGCGTTGAACCCGCATGGAATCAATCTGTGTCACGAGCTTTTGCACCGTTGCCGTCATATTGCCAGTGATGCGTTCAAACGACGTTATCACAGATTCAAGGCTTTGCTGCTCTGCTAATGCCTCGCGTGCTGCGTCGTTGCGTCCGGCTTGTATGTGGTTTCTGGCTTGGCTTGCAAGCTCGGCGTAGGAAGATTTATACTGTTGCAGCATTGCCGATGCTTCGTTGCGCTCTGTTTGGGCATTGGCTTTTGTTGCTTCGAGGCGCGTAATGACGCTGTTCATCTCGCGCAACGCTTCTTCTATTGCCCGCTCCGCCTCGTCTGCCGTTGGCATCGGAGGCAAGGATGTATCGAATGCTGCGCTCGTGGTACGCGCTCCATTGGCGGTTTGCAAAAGAGAAAAAAGACTGCGAAACATAGCAAAATTCTGGTGAATAAGCGAGCAAGAGATGGTTATTTTTGTGGCGGAAGTCCATATTCTACGCGCCGCACAGAGTCTTTGTACAAATCTCGTGCAGTGCGCGTTGAATCAATCATACGTTGCATATAATCTCGCCGCCGCGTCTTCATGTTTTGCTTGACTTCGAGGCGTTCTTTGGTCAACAGCACAAAACCAATCGTGCCGACAGCAATGACTATCAAAATAAGAAAAAGACGTACAGGGGACATAACGTGGAGAAATATTGAAGTGTTGTTTGTACATCATCTATCCGAGACCTCACACCAACTGCTCTTTGTACTGCAAGCGATAGAGTTTCGCATAGAGTCCATTTTTCGCCAGAAGTTCTTGATGGTTGCCGCTTTCATGGACTTTACCATTATGCAGCACGACGATGGTATCTGCGCGTTGAATCGTCGAGAGACGGTGAGCAATAACGATGGAAGTACGCCCTTTGAGCAGGGTTTGGATCGCTAGCTCGATTTGCTGCTCCGTTGCGGTATCAACGCTGGAAGTCGCTTCATCCAAAATGAGAATATCCGGATTTGCTGCCAGCGCCCGAGCGAAGGAAATAAGCTGCTTTTGCCCCACCGAAAGTGTTGCACCGCGCTCCATGACTTGCGTATCGTAGCCTTCGGGCAGTTTTTCGATAAATTCTGAAGCACCGACAGCCTCAGCTGCCGCATGAATACTTGCACGCGAGATCGCCTCATTGCCCAGCGCAATATTTTCGGCGACAGAGCGCGAAAAGAGAAAGACATCCTGCAACACAATAGCCATGCGCTTTCGCAAGGATATTTGCTGAACGTCTCGGATGCTCCGACCGTCAATCACAATATCTCCGCCCTGAAATTCATAAAAGCGCGTCAGAAGGTTCATCAACGATGATTTTCCGGCACCTGTCGCGCCGACAATGGCGAGCGTTTGTCCTTTTTTTACCGTGAAAGACACATCGCACAACACGTTTTTTGCGCCATCGTAGCTGAAGGTCACGTCACGAAATTCAACGGCATTCTGTAACGTCGGCATCTCCACTGCATTCGGATTATCACGGACAAAAGACTCATCATCGAGAAGTTGGAAAATACGCTCTGATGAAGCCATCGCGCTTTGGAGCGTATTGTATTTGTCGGAAAGTTCACGAATGGGGCGGAAGAACATTTCACCAAACATCGAAAAAGCAATCACCTCACCGACCGTCATTGTTCCTTGCAAAATATGTCCTGCGGCGTACCAAATCACAATTGCCAGCGATATGGTACTCATCATTTCCACAAAGGGAAAAAAGACGGCGTAGTAGAACACAGAGCGCACGTGCGCCTCGGTGTGGGCGGCATTGATGTCGTCGAACTCCTTGCGCTGACGCTCTTCCTGAGAGAACAACTGAATAATATTCATTCCCGAAATATACTCGTTCAGAAAAGCATTCATACGAGCGACTTGTTTGCGAATTTCGCGGTATTCGCGGCGGACGGCTTTGCGGAAGATATTTGTTCCATAAATCAATATCGGCACAACACCAATGGTCGCAAGAGCAAGTTGCCAGTTGGTGTAGAACATCATCACGATAATCCAAAAAATCATGAAAATATTCGCCACCATCATCACCAAGCCCGATGAAAACACCTCATTCAGCACTTCCACATCATTCGTCACCCGCGTCACCAAGCGTCCTATTGGCGTGGTATCGTAATAGCGCATCGAAATTTCTTGTAATCGCCGAAACAGGCGCATCCGCACATCCAAAATGGTGGTCTGCCCAATACGCTGCATCAGTTTGGTGAGCGTGTATTGCAAAACGCCCTGCACAATCAGCAGCGCCATGATAAGCAGGATAATTCCGTATAAACCATTTTGGTCTTTGGAGATAATGTAGTTATCAACAGCATATTGGCTCAGTTTCGGGCGCACAGGACCAATACCCGCAACAACGATAGTCAGTGCAAGTACCCCCAGAACTGCCGTGCGGTGCGGTCGAAGAAATTCCAAAAGCCGCCGAAGCAAGCTACTATCTATGCCCTTCGACATCGTGTCATCGTTTGGGTCGGTAGTTTTGGTTTTTGGGGAGGATGGTTTTCCGTTGGACGATGCAGACGAGTGTGTTGCGGAGCCGTTGGAAGAAGGTTTTCCGTTTGGGGCGTGATTTGGCGCGGTTTGCGCCGGATTGGTACTCATAATGATTGTTGTTCGGCTAGGGTAAGAAAGCAGATTCTTTTGCGCTACATTCCCTCAAAATACGCCGATAAAGCGTGGGATGCAAGTGAAAATGAGATTGGCAAGCAAGTCCTCTCATTCTTCTCTTTGATGACCGAGAATTTATCGTTTATAGACCGTTTGCCCTTGAATAACCGTTTTCTCTATGATGTGGGGATGCGCACCATAGACCAGACGGGCAATCATGTTCGCGGGAGAAGCAAATACGCTACTTTCCGGTAAAATTTCCTCCATTCGGCAAACGATAAAATCAGCATCTTTGCCAATAGCGAAATTGCCAATCGTATCGGCTAATCCAAGCGCCTGAGCGCCACCAAGCGTTGCCAGCCAGAGCGATTCCTCCGCCGTAATAGCGGGCATTTCTTCGCCACGATGAAGAATATTCCATGTTTTTGAGCTTTCTGCTGCTTCTTTTGCTTCATTGAACATTGACAGCGAAGAGCCGCCCGCAACATCCGTTCCCAAGCCAATACGGAAGCCTTCGCCCAGCATTTGCCTGAGCGCCATCACGCCGCTCTGTAAAAAACGATTCGAGCAGGGGCAATGTGCGATAGAGCAGTTGTGAGCTTTCAAGAGCGACTTTTCTTGCGGGCTGAGATAAATGGAATGTGCCATGATGGTGCGCTCCGTAAGCAAGCCGTAGGCATGGTAAACATCGGTATAGGAGGCGTGTTCGGAGAATAACTCAGCGATATAGCGCAATTCCGAAGGGTTCTCTGAAAGGTGTGTTTGAATCCGCAGACCTTCTGCCTGAGCAATTTCGCCAGTTTTTTTGAGCAAGTCGCGGGAGCAGCTTCCGGCAAAGCGCGGCGTGAGCGTATAGTGCAAACGACCATTGCCCGCGCCATGCCACGCTTTCGCCAGCGCAAGACTGTCGGCAATATTGTCCGATACCGAATGCAGAATAGTATCCGGCGCACCAAAATCCATCATGGTTTTGCCCATGCACACTCGCAAACCTGCGTGGAAAGCGGCTTCAAAGGCAATATCGGTCGCTCGGCGATGCGATGAACAATAGACTGACATCGTTGTTGTCCCAAGCCGCACAGCATCATGGAAAAAGCGCTGGGCGTGAATATGAGCATATTCTTCATCGGCAAAGCGGGCTTCGAGCGGGAAGATGTAGGTATTGAGCCAATCAAGCAATTCTCCCGTTCCAACAGCCGCCGCTTGATACTGCGGCAGATGAACGTGCGTATCAACGAGTCCCGGCAGAATAACGGCATTTTCATAGCGCTCTTCGGGGATGTTTTCATACTCGCTCAAGGCTTCCGCCCGTGTTCCCATAAAGATAATTTGCCCGAAATCGCTCACCACAAGCGCACCATCGGGGAAATACTCCAGTCGCCCTGTTTCGAGCGGGTGAACCATAAAACCCGTATAAAGTCGCATATTTCCTCGTTTCTTGGCTAAATGATTGCGATGTTCAGGAATCAACAAATTATGATGTATTTGTCAACAAAAAAGCGCACTATTCCCAAGGAATACCGCGCTTTTACTGTTCTGCAAATATAGCGAAATGTTATGCTTTTGCCGCTGGGGTTGCCGTTGCAGCATCATCTTTGCCGCGCTTAGGGTGGATAGCAACGATGCTGGCTGTTGAGTTGACCATGAATTTCACGCCCGGTACTTTCAAATCGCCAACGTGGATGGATTTACCAACTTCAAGCCCGGAAATATCAACATCAATATGCTCCGGCAACGATGCAGGCAAGCACTCAATCTGTATTCTGTGCATCAAATGTTCCAAAATACCACCAGCGATAGTAACGCCTTTGGAAACGCCTTTCAGAACAATCGGTACTTCCACGTGCAAGGTTTGACCTTCGATAATACCGAGAAGGTCGAAATGGACGATTTCTTCGGTTACGGGGTCAAATTCGACATCTTTCAAAACGCAATCCATCACACCAGCACCTTCAACCTTGAGGGTGATAATGTGCGTATCGGAGGTATAGACAGCCGGACGGATTTGCTTAAATGTTGTTGCAATAGCGATTGGCTCTTTGCCTTTTGCATAATACACGCCAGGGATATGACCTGAGTTACGAACGGCTTTTGATGCCTTTTTGCCGAGTTCGCGCTTTTTTGCTTCGAGTGTGATAGCGCTCATTATGAATACTCCAGATTGAACAAATGAAACAAGGTTGTATTGAATAGTTCGTTGTTATGTCGGAATCAAATCGGTATCGAAAAGCGATGTGATTGATTCGTTATTGTGCGTCCGCAAAATAGCATCAGCAAAAAGGTCTGCTACGGACTGGACGACAATTTTGGAACTCTGCTCGAACATTGGGTTGGTTGAAAAGATTGTATCGGTCACAAAGAGTTTCGACACAACACTTTTCTCAATTTTCTCCAATGCCTGACCGGAAAATACCGGATGGGTGCAAGCACCAAATATCTGCTCTGCTCCAGCATCTTTCAGCGCCCGTGCGCAGGCAACAAATGTGCCGCCTGTATCAATCAAATCGTCAATAATGATGATATTTTTGCCCTTTGGGTCGCCGATGATGTTGAATACTTCGCTAACATTGTGTGCGGGGCGGCGTTTGTCAATCAGAATCAGACCCGCATTGAGGCGCTTTGCGTAAGCGCGAGCGGTCTTTGCGCCACCGACATCGGGCGAGGCAACAACCAAATTTGGTAAATCCAAACTACGCAGTTTTTTTACCAGCACCGTCGAAGCATACAAGTGGTCGAGTGGAATATCAAAGAAGCCTTGAATTTGCGGGACGTGCAGATCCATCGTAATAATGTGGTCTGCGCCAGCTTCCACGAGTAGATTCGCCATCAATTTTGCCGTGATAGAGACGCGGGGCTGGTCTTTGCGGTCTTGACGGGCGTAACCGAAGTACGGAATTACGGCGGTAATGCGGTCTGTTGAAGCGCGGCGAGCAGCATCAATCAACATCAGCAGTTCAACCAGATTATCACCCGGAGCGTGTGTGGATTGGATGATAAACAAATCCCCACCGCGAATGCTGTCTTCATATTTTACCCAAATTTCACCATCGCTAAAATTACGAATAACGGTCTTTTCTAACTGCTCTGTGCAGTTAATATTAGACTTATTATCCGTAGCTTTCTTTTCGATAGCCTTGGCGATACTGCGCGAGAGATCCATGTTGGAGCGTCCGGCAGCAAGTCGGAAGTTGGGTTTTATTTTCAGTTTATTCTTTTTCGGCATAGTCGTGAGGGTGAGAAAAGCAACGTGCTGAAGCAAAGCGCCAGTACGACCACACACCACTATAAAAAAAACAAGCGCTTCTCGCAGATACAGAGCCGCGTAAAGCGCTTGGACGTAATTAACAGTGTGCGTCGAACAAACATTTGAAGAACACTGAGCAGTACTACATACTGCAAGCTGGGGCGGCTGGATTCGAACCAACGGATGGCGGAACCAAAAACCGCTGCCTTGCCGCTTGGCGACGCCCCAGTTTCGCTGTCTAGCCTTTATACATTGAGTGTATAAAATTTGCGAAAAGAGACTGCAAATATACTGGTTTTTATTTTTTGATGCAAATCTTTTTTGCAAGTAATCCACTTTTTATCGCAATGGATATTTCTCTTCGAGCGCACTGGCAACGTTTTCCGGGACAAAACCGCTTACACTTTGCCCATGCCGTGCTAATTCTCGAATGATGGACGAATTGAGATAGGTGTATTTCTCGTGCGGCATCAAAAAGGCGGTCGTGATGGAAGGGGCGATTTTTCGGTTCATCAGGGCAATTTGAAACTCGTACTCGAAATCGCTCACTGCCCGCAAGCCGCGAATAATCGCCACTGCGCCATAATTACGCGCATAGTCAACGGTTAAACCCTGAAATGATTCCGCCGACACATTCGGGAAGCGCCGCACGGTTTCCCGTATCATCGCCAAACGCTCGTCCTCGGAGAACATCGGGTTTTTAGCAGAGTTTTTGGCAACGACAATGCGAATTTCATCAAACATTGTCAGCGCCCGCTCCAATACGTCCAAATGTCCGTTGGTGATTGGGTCGAATGTGCCGGGATAAATTGCTTTGCGCATCACTTCGAGAATGACATGGTGAAAGAAGCGGGGTATTCGGGTTTTCGCAGTTACTCTACGTTTTGAATCTGCTCGCGGAGGCGCTCTAAATCTTCCTTTGCGCCGACCACCACTTGTGCAAGTGCGGCATCGTTGGCTTTTGAACCCATCGTGTTGACTTCACGGTTCATTTCCTGCAAAAGAAAATTGATTTTGCGTCCGGCTTGGTCTTTGTCTTTGAGCGCTTCATAGAAAAATTTAATATGGCTGCGCATCCGCACACACTCTTCGGAAATGTCGTATTTATCAGCAAGAAGCACAATTTCCATTTCCAAACGCTGCATATCAATTTCGTCGCTTTCAAAAATTTTAGCAACTTTTTCACGCAAACGCTGGCGCTCAAGAGGAAGGCGCTCTTGGGCGAGTTTCTCAATTTTCTCCACGCTTTTTTCGATATTAGTCATCACACTATGCAAATCGCGGCTGAGTTCACGTCCTTCTTGCTGGCGCATACCGTTTAATTTGTCGAGCGCCATTGTGAGCGCCTGTGCGACCAATTGCCACTCTTTTTCCGCGCTATCATCGGAATCATTGCTTTTGAAAATGTCGGTAAAGCGAGCAATGTCCTCAAGGCGCACAGCATCTTTAATTTTGAGGCGTTTACGAATCTCTTGGAGTTCGTTGTAATAGGCTTCGGCGAGGTCGAGATTTGCTTTGACGGGCGTACTTTCCGCGCCGGGTCCGTATTCGATGGAAATAGCGATATTGACTTTGCCACGCGAGAGTTTGCCTTTGACAATCTCGCGCATTTCAAAATCTTTGAAATAGAATTTTTTGGGAAGATTGGAGAAAATCTCTAAAAATCGGCTGTTCAAACTCCGTGCTTCTACGCTAACACTGATGCCGTTTGAGGTTGCTTCGCCTGTGCCGAAGCCTGTCATGCTGGTAATCATTCTGTACGGTTGTTGGAAGTGAAAAGGGGAAAATGTGTCGGATTAGTCTGGGGCGAAAATACAAATCTTCTCAAGATTATACTATTCTGTTTTTTGGGCGCGAGGTTTTGAATGTTTTTTTTCGCTCTCCGCAGGACTAGAACGCGGCTCTCCGATGCGCTATTCGTCGTCCTCATCATCGTCTCGCTCATCATTTGGCGTATTGTCCGCAATTTCCAGTAGCCCCGGCATAACAAAGATGGCAACCTGTTTGCGCTTGATATTGACGTGCTTGACAATTTCGTCAATGACCGGAATGGGAAGTTCTTTCCCGTTGTAATTCACCACCCAAATTTCATTTGCAGGGGTACTCCAAATCTCTTTGATAACGCCCAGCGTCTCGCCTGTGTCGCGGTTGATGACCGTTGAACCAACAATTTCATCATCAAAATATTGAGTCTCCGTAGCAGCACGAAGCATTTCTTCATCAGCGAAAACGCCCATTTCCTTGAGTTTGGAAGCCGTCTCCGGCGAAGAAAGTCCTTGCAATGCCACAGCATATTGCCCCGAACCATGCTCAGAAGAGGTCTGTACGGTATAAGGTTTGCCAAATGCCGATGAATAGCCGACCTGCAACACGGCACCCTGCGGAAACCCGCGAAAATGCGGAATACAATCACCGACGACAACCTGACCGCCCGTGCCGAGTGTCCGAATAATACGACCTGCGTAGCGTAAAGCCATGATGTTGTTGATTGATAATTGAGAGTGCGCAAGCGCTTCTTTGGTCTGGAATTATGCCTTGAACGGAACTTTTTTATGAGCCGTATTGTTTCATTTGCAAACGTTCACCATTGTGTATTTCTCAGCTTGTTTTATTTTTGAATTGTTGCATGAACCAATCTCACGCGCATTACGCATCCTCGACCAATGAGCCAGAATATTCAGCATTTGCTGTTGAATCTACCCAAACTTCATCGGAATCGTCATCCGAAACAAACGATAATTCCACGATGTACGATGCGAACGGTAGTGTTGAGTCACCGTCTCGCGTTAGCATGGGCGGGCATGAGGCATTGGGGCGTGAAAATATTCTCCGCGATATTATCAATGATGACCAATATCAATCGTTGCGGAAACTGGGGCTTATCAATGAAAAAGTTCTGCGCGATGTGCATATTCGCAAAACGTTCAAAGATCTACGAAGCCAGCATTTGAGCGCCCACCAAGCTATTGAGCGTCTGCAAAATCTTTATCCCTACTTGCAATACGACACCCTTCGCAAAATTGTCTATCAAATTAATGACAGCAGAGGGTAAGTTGCGTACAAGATTGCTCTACAAGCCTACAAACGTACCTTAACGCGGTACAGCGCCTATTCCCGGTGCATTAGGCAGTGTAATTTTCCCATCCACAAACGTCAAGCCTTTGAAAGCATCATTTTTGCTCAGAAGTGCGCCATCAAGGTCTGCCCAATCCACCATCGGCGTTAAATGAGCCGCAGCCGTTATTCCGCAGGAAGTCTCCGTCATACAGCCAATCATCAGTTTCATACCAAAAGCCCGCGCCAGAATTATCATTTTGTGCGCCTCGCGCAGTCCCGTTGTTTTCATCAATTTCAAATTCACGCCGTGATAGACACCTTTCATCTTGATAAGGTCGGGAAGGCGCTTGATTGCTTCATCCGCCATCACGGGAATAGGGCTGCGCTCGGTTATCCACGCATTTTCATCCACCATTTCTTTCGGCATGGGCTGTTCAATCAAGACTGCGCCTTTTTCCTTGAGGAAGTGAATAGTTTCTAAGGCGCGTTCTTTGTTGTTCCAGCCTTGATTTGCGTCGGTGACAAGCGGTTTGTCCGAGACCGAGCGCACGGCTTCGATAATTTCTCGGTCGTTATCGCGCCCCAACTTAATTTTTAAGAGTTTGAATTGCGGGTCAACTTCCTGTACCTTTTTGCGCACCATCTCTGGCGTATCAATCCCAATGGTAAAGACCGTATTGGGCGTTTTTGCCTTGTTAAAACCCCAGACATTGTAAAGCGGCTGCCCCATAATTTTTCCCATCAGGTCGTGCAAGGCAATATCAACAGATGCTTTTGCGGCGGTATTACCCGGCTCAATCGCGTCAACAGCGCTTAAAATGGTCTCCAGTTCCAGAGGATTTTCGACCTTCGAGAGGTCAACTTTTGCAAGAAATTTCATCACGCTTTCTTGCGATTCTCCCAGATATGGCGGCATGGAGGCTTCGCCGTATCCCTTGAATTTCCCGTATTCTATCGTCGTCAGAACAATCGGCGTTGTGCTGCGGGTATTGACCGAAACGCCAAATGGGTGCTTGAGTTCAAGCGTGAAGGGCTTAAAACTCAATTTCATTCGTGCGGGGGGAATCGCATTGAGGACTGCGCTTGGGAATGCAAAACCCGCCGTTGGTGCAAGGACTGATGCCGCTCCACCGAGCGCTGTGGTTGCAAAAAAATCGCGTCTGTTCATAGTATTGACCTTTGTAAAAGGCAAAAAATAGAGATGTCTTTTGATTACGTTTTTCGTCGAATATCCTTGCCGGAAAGATTAAAGTGTAATGCTTTTTTCCTATTGCACTTAAGCGTATTGCTGTATCGTAGCTCTCAAGTCTGCAAGAAAGGCTTGTACATCGTCTTCGGTCGTGTCAAATGCGGTCATCCAGCGTACTTCGTGCTTCGTTTCGTTCCAGACGTAAAAATGCTGTCGCGCTTGAAATGGTGCGATACACTGCGGTGGAAGTGTTGCAAAGACAGCATTTGCCTGAACATTTTGGGTAATACGAACGTGAGCAATCGTTTGCAGACCTGCCGCCAGAACTTGTGCCATAGTATTGGCGTGTGTAGCATTAGCAAGCCAGCAATCATTTTCCAGTAGTGCTAAAAACTGTGCTGCCGCAAAACGCATTTTTGAGCAAAGCTGCATACTTTGTTTACGGATAAAAGCAGCATTGGAAGCAAGACTGGAAGCGGTTTCGGGGTTGCAAAAAACGATTGCCTCGCCGAACATTGCGCCATTTTTTGTGCCACCAAAACTCACCGCATCAATCCCCACGTCCGTCGTAAAAGCACGAAGCGGCAGTCCCAGATGTGCCGCCGCATTTGCTAATCGCGCTCCATCCATAAACACCAGCATACCGTGTTGGCGGGCAAGCGCTGTGATAGCGCGGAGTTCGTCGGGTGTATAGACCGTACCGTATTCGCTGGATTGCGTCAGCGCAATGACTTTGGGCTGGGAATGATGCTCCACGCCGAAACCGTGCAGATGCGGTAAAATCATGCTTGGTGTCAATTTTCCATCATCGGAGGGAATGGTGATGAGTTTTGCACCGGTGAATTTTTCCGGTGCACCACATTCATCCACGTTGACATGGGCGGTTTCGGCGCAAAGAATCGCATGGAAGGAGTGCGTCATTGCTTGGAGCGCGACCACATTTGCTCCTGTGCCATTAAACGCAAACATCACGTGGCTATGCGCTCCAAAGTTCGATTGTATGCGCTCTAGTGCCTCTTGTGTGAGCGGGTCGGCACCGTAAGCTAGAGCGTGTCCCTGATTGGCGCGGGCAAGCGCTTCCATGACGGCAGGATGCGCTCCGGCGGTATTGTCGCTGGCAAAACTTTTCAAGAAGATTGGTGTGGGAATAGCCATAGAATGAGGTTTGTCGTGGGAAAGGCTGATATAGTTCGTAACTGCATACGCGGCAGCCGCCCGACGGCAGCGTATTTGCTCTCTTCAGCCACCGGACGGGAAGATTTTTCGACCTTCTTCGTATAGATTCACGTTTCTACAACGCCTTGTCGTAAATGCGATAGGTTTTGTAAATCTTACCTTTCATCGTTCTGGTGAGCGCCAAGTTCATATCGGCATTTGCTTCATCAATCCATGATGCTTCGCCGCCGGCGGGATATTTTTTTGAAGCGCGGTCGCCGATTTCGTAGTACATCACGGCATCTGCGCCGGTTTTGCGGTATTCCGGCAATACGCCCATGATAATAATGCGGCAGAAATTCACTTCTTTTTGTTTCGTCAGCAGATTCCATCCTGCTCCCAAGAGCGAGCCGGAAGAATTGTGAATCATAGCACGGTTAATATCGGGCAGCGCCAGAAGAAATCCGGCTGGTTTGCCATCTACTTCGGCAAGGAAGATAATATGCGGGTCGGCGACAGGTTTGAGGTCGTTCACGAGCGCATCCCATTCGGCATCGGTGAACTCCACCATGCCCCAATTATTCACCCATGCAGCATTGTAGATGAGTTTAATCGCATCGGTGTCTTTTTTGAATTGTGCTTTGTCCTTGAAATTGACTTCCCGAATCGTAATCTTATTCCGCTCACGAATTGCTTCTTGCAAACGCTTCATTTTATCGGACTTATAGTCTTCGTGCTTCAAGATATAGGCAAAATTGTCCTTCACTTTTTTATAGCCCGCATTGTCGAAAAGAGCCGGGTAATAGGCGGGATTGTAGGTCGTTAAAATTGTTGGTGGCGAATCAAAACCATCCACCAGCAGTGCGGCTTCATCATTCATCGAAGGGTTCACCGGACCTCGTGCGGTATCTTTTCCTTCACTTTTCAGCCATGCTTCGGCAGCGTGGAAAAGCGCATCAGCAGTTGCTTGGTTGTTTTCGCACTCGAAAAAGCCGATAAACCCAACCTTGTCGTTGAAGCGTTTGTTATGATTGTCGTTGGTAATAGCCGCAATGCGTCCTACAACCTCGCTCCCGCGCTCGGCAAGGAACATCCGCAATTTAGAGTGCTGATAAAACGGGTTTTTCGTGACGCTCAGGAGTTTTTTTCGCTCATCAATAAGCGGCGGAACCCAGTTTTTATCACCTTTGTAGAAATTCCATTGCGATTTGATAAACCGCATACGGTCTTGTTCGTTTTCAACGAGTCGAATGGTTGTAGCGCTCATAAATTGTCATTGAGAAAGTTAGTGATTTGGTGTTGGTTGCAGTGTGAAACTTCTCACGGCGAAACTATGCGGGATCTATTTCCTGTAAAATAATAGAGGATTTTTTTTGAGTTTGAATGCCTTTGATTTTAACCTGTTCACCCCAATATTTTCTTACAATATCGCTAAGCCCCGTAGGTACCGTAATTGGGTGAGTTGTGTTATTTTCCATCTTTAGACGAATACGACTTTCATCCTGATTTGCGGCAAATAATCTTCCAGCTAATATAATAAAACCTTCGGTAGAGACTTCAGTTTCACGTACCTGAGTAATTACAGGCAGGGAAGAAATATCTTCTCTTTTCCGCGTAAATTGAATATCCTTTTGATTACCATTCCTAACGATTGATAACCCAACAAGGCTAATATCTTTGCCATCTGGGGCTAGATCTCTTGACAAACTTACAAAGTTCGTAAAGTACGTTTCATCAGGAATTTTTTCTTTTAATGCTTGGAAATCTGCACTATTTACGAGACCAATATTTTCAACAATATCATCAATAATATCAATTTTGGGGCTGAAATCTGCTATTGCAAATTGGTCTTGCAAACCCAACCGAATAGTAAACGCCATACTTGCAGCTCTTGGGACGGAGATATACGGTTGAAAGTTTGTTTTGATGTCATTGCCGATTCTTCCACTTGTTCTAAATGGCTTACCAAGTTTGCGCTCAGCCGTTCTAAATGTTATATCTTCCAATAAAGAGATCTTCTTGAAAACTAATTCAGATTTTGCCACTCCGTACCCGACACCGGGTCCAGCAAAAACTAATTGCAATTCTGTTGGTTCTAATGCAATACCGTGTAATGATAAGTGCCGCTGAAAATGGACATCTTCCAGTAAATTTCTTAATTCTTCGGCAATTTCTGTCGGCGGCTCACCTGATAAAGCAAGACAAATCATTTTTTCGGCTTGAACCAATTCTGAGCAATTTAAGGCTAATGAAGCCGCACTTTTCAGGAGAACAGAAACAGAAGGTTCCCCAATATGTTGTTCGTAGGCAAGTAAAGCCGCTTCTTTTTCCAATTCAAATGCTTGAAAAAAATAACTCTTGGCTCCATCAACATTGCCTTGAAACTTTTTGATAAAAGCTCTATCAGCATATTCGATTGCTTGAGTATGTAATTTTTGAATTGTCATCTTTTTTCACCAAATTTCGCGGTTGGACGACTAAATTCTACAATCCCAATATAAGCAGGCAAGCCTGAACTATCCGACAAATTTGTTTGCTGCAATTTAATTGTGTATCGACGGTTAATCTCTTTGCTACCGCCTTCAAAAATCCCTGAGATTTCTAAACGAGCTTTATGTTGAAACAGCATATCGTCTTTATCTCCCAACCAATAGTCAAAGCCATTTTTCCTTGCTGATTTTTCAATGACCGTATAATTGGTGAGTTTGAGAGCGAGTAAAATCGCAATACAAACTGCACCTTGTTCGGTAGCGTCAACCTGATCTGCCCACGTTCTCTCAAGTTGTTCTGTGTAAATGTCTGTCCATACCAAAGTACAACTCTTTGGTGCATCACCAGACACGAGGAATTCTGTGCCATGAGGACTATGGCTTTGACGTGTTAAACACACAACACAGCCTTCATACAAATAATTGCCTGCTACTGGCGATACTCCCGGCAGTCCACTGGTTATTTCATGGAGATTTAATGTCATTCTTTAGCGCAGAAGAATAGATCTGAACCCAGTCCAGAAAATAATTGTTTGAAGTTGAAGTGAAGATACCAGAGATCAAGAGCCAATATAAAGAGTTATAACCCTAACCCATTGTTGATTAGGCGGGGGATACGTCCGATATGCCCATCCAAACAATACTCGGTTCTGCACTCCTGCCCCAACATGAACGTGGTGTTGAGCCATCCCTGCATTAACAGGCCAACCTCGCAGTGCACCAGATCCAAAATTAATTCCTGTAAATGCTTGTGGTAACCGAATCGGAGCGCCTGGATAGCCCGGGTGTGGCACACCCTGTCCGAAAGCGCCTGAGGCTGTCATTGCATTCATAGTACCGCCATTCATCCCTTGCGCTGGCACTCCCACGACATGGCGAGTAATGGTGGGGTGCCCGTGTATCCGATATGTAATTGTGGTTCCTGGAGGTTGCCGTGGAGCACGGACCATACGCAGATTTGCACAGCGTTGGCACCTAGTTCTACCGCCCCCGGGTCCGTAAAGAGTGACAGGGGAAATTGGATACCCACCAGCGATAACTGGAGTTGTCGGGGGAGGGATCCTACTGAAGAAATGCCCCCCGCAATCGTTGCAAATATACTCATCTATTGACCTTCTGTACCATGGCATGATTGCCTCCTTGTTTTAATGAATGGGTCTTGTTTGTTTCTCAATGACTTACCGAAATAAGCAAAACTACCTTTTTATGCAAGCATTATTTATCAAGGCATTACAAGCATATATGTTTCAATTCTCACTTCCCCTCTGCCGGAGCCGATTTCCCGCGAATCCGCATATTGAGAAGTTCCACCAAAAACGAAAACGCCATCGCAAAGTAAATGTATCCTTTCGGAACTTCAACGTGGAAACTCTCTGCCACGAGCAGAAATCCAACGAGCATCAGGAACGAAAGTGCCAGCATTTTCATGGTCGGATTGCGCTCAATAAATTCGCTAATAGCGCCGGCAAAAATGAGCATCACAATCAGTGACACAATCACTGCTGCCATCATTACGGGAATTTGATTCGATAAGCCAATAGCAGTCAGTACGGAATCAAACGAAAAAACAATATCCAGAATAACGACTTGGAGAATAACGCCCACAAGCGTTGAGCGGTTTTTCATACTTCCGGCGGCATCGTGGTCGGTCATGCTATCGTGAATTTCTCGTGTCGTCTTTGCCATGAGGAAAAGACCGCCGCCAAACAGTACCAAATCACGCCCCGTCACACCATGCTCCATCACCGTAAACAGTGGAGCAGTCATGCCGACCATGTAGGACAAAAATGATAGCAAAATCAGGCGAAACACCAGCGCCAGCCCCAAACCGATAAACCGTGCTTGCTTGCGTTGCGCCTCCGGCAGACGATTCACAACGATTGAGATAAAAATCACATTGTCAATGCCCAAAACGATTTCCATAACCGAGAGCATCAAAAAACTCAGCCATGCGGCGGGCGAAGTAAGTAGTTCCATCATAAGCGATTGAAGGTGAAATGGTTAATGCTGCTTAAATTCTGCGAGAAAATAGGTTTTGCCATAATCTTTCAAAAAGTCGAGCAAGATAAACAAACTTATGCCCGTGAGCAAGAGACAGGCTGCGAAAATGTATTTTTCGTTTTGATTCGTATCAAGGAATTTCGAGGGCATTTTCACCAGCAGTGTTCCGATTTCCATAAACAAACCCACCAGAAGCAGTCCCATCCCGTTTTGATGAGCAATTTCGTTCAAATATTCCTGCGTATGACTCGTTTCCTCAGCCGCAATTCTTTCGCCGACGCGGTGCGCCATTTTACGCAGTGTTTCGCGCTCTTCCAAAAACACTCCGGCGGCGACTAAAATGCCTCCAACGCCGTCAATCAAGCCCTCCATGTCCTCCAGCATTGCATCGGTCGGCTGGGTTGTCCAAAAACCTTGTAAAAAGTTCCATTGCGTTTGGAGCATTGGGATTGCGCCCAGCGACAGCGCCAAAGCGAAGCCAATCAGCACCGGACGCGAGGTCAGGAGCAGAAACAGGCGGTTCAAGAGGTTCGTAATCATGGCTTTTTGTGAAAAGAGTATGGAACTATCGTGATAATGCGGCAATATCGCAATTCAAGCGCAAACGCGCAAAGAGAATCGGCAACACATCATCGCCAGCTTTTATGCAACATCCTCACGGAAATATACCGCCGAATGAACCGCCATATCATGCAGCGCTTGGCGTTGCGCACCAATCGCCATCAGGCAACCGCACGTTATCAAAAAACTCACAATAGAGCCGAGCATCGCCGTTAAAGGAAAAAGCGCCAGCCCGTAAGCCACGTATTTCAATGCCCAACGGCGTAAAAGCAGTGCTTTGGTAGCGGGAGCGCCTTCGTCGCTTCCAATGGCAATTCCCATCAAACGTTTGCCCGGAGAAGCATTGGTCAGGAGTTCGCTTAGGCTGTACAGTACCATAACGAGATTGTTCAATATCGTCAACATCCCAAGCATTCCGGGATTGATATTCAGCGATTTGAACATTTCTTCTGCCTCGTCGTCGGAGGAATCGGTGTCGCTAAAGATACTGAGTTCGGTATCGTCGTCTAAATTCAGCACGTGCAGAAGTTTTGTGCCGACGGTAAAAGCGAGAATTGTGGTGACGATGGCAACAATCAAGCCGTCCAGCAACGTCGCTGCAAAGCGTCGTCCAAAGCCAACGCGCTCCGGTTGGTCGTAATATTGTTCAGCAAAAGTGTTCATAGTTTGGGAGAATACGTTCAGGAAAAAGTGTCACTGGTCAAGTCTCGAAAAATTATCCACGAATCGCACGAATCCTCACGAATAACAAGGTTTGAACGGATTATTGCTCAAAAAAATGCTCTTGATTCGTGTCAATTTGTGTGATTCGTGGACATTGTTGATAACATATCCGACCAGTTACGAAAAGGTTTCGTCTTCATCGTTTTGGTTATTGCGTCCGAAGGATTGTTTTGCTTCCCAGCTTTCGCCGCCGCAGGGCGTGTAGGTCAGGCTGACGTGTTCGTCCAAGAGTTTGCAAAAATGCCCTGTTTCGTCGAAATGGCGGCATTTTGCGCACAGCGTATTTGCTTCCAAGACCTGTGTTTGCGCCTTGAAGCGCTGGTATTGCATAAAAGCGGGATAGACGACGATGAGCCATATTGCACCCAAACCCACCAGCCAATACTCATGGAGACGAAAGCGCTCGAACAAGTACCACATCAAGGGCATCAACACTGCGAGTTTGAGCAGTATCCACGTCAGAATCGAACCAACCGTGATCTCAGGCGTTGCTTCGGGCTTGTAGTTCGGAAAAAGATGCGGATACAACTCGCGTTCGTCCAGCGACCGCGCCGAACTTGGCTGAGAGATGACGGGGAGATTCGTCAAGCCGCGCATTTCCAGCAATTTGAAGCGCAAGGTGTGATACAGTCGTTGTAGCATAAAAATTCACAAAATGTTATTTCGTTGTTGACGAAATGCCGATTTTTTGGCATCTTGCTTTCTTGTCAAGGCGTATTTTTTGTGTTCAGGAAGAGTAATTTACACAAAAACTCCCCCGAAGGCAAACGCCGACAAACAGTTGGCAGCGATAATTCCCACAACCTTGATTGTTAGTATCTTCTGGAGTAATGGACATCACGCAAAATTATACGAAACCCGACGACCGCAACGCCTCTTTCCACGACGATGGTATCCTTGAAAGCGAATTTTCGCACGTCATTGTGCGTGGCGCAAAGGAGCATAATCTGAAAAACGTCAGTGTGGATATTCCTCGTGAGCAACTCGTTGTGATGACAGGGCTTTCCGGCTCTGGTAAATCCTCACTTGCATTTGATACGATTTATGCTGAGGGGCAACGGCGCTATGTCGAATCGCTTTCCCCCTACGCCCGCCAGTTTTTGGGTATGATGGAAAAGCCCGATGTTGACTCCATTGACGGGCTTTCACCTGCTATTTCGATTGAGCAAAAAACCGTTGGCTCAAACCCACGCTCCACCGTTGGCACGGTGACGGAAGTGTATGATTACGTGCGGCTGCTGTATTCAAAAATTGGCATTCAGCATTGCGTTGACCACCCCGAAATGCCAGTGATTAAGCAGTCCTTCGACCAAATTATCGAAAGTATTATGGCTATCGGCACGGGGGCAAAACTCCACGTGCTTGCGCCCGTGGTACGCGGACGAAAAGGGCATTACCGAGAGCAGTTCGACCAGTACCGCAAGCAAGGCTACACGCGGGTGCGGGTGGATGGGCGTTTGCAGGAAATTACCGAAGGAATGCAGCTTGCGCGGTATCAAATTCACACCATTGAGGTTGTCATAGACCGCATTGTGATTGCCGCCGACCAAGAGCAGCGCCTGCGCGATTCCTGCGCCTTGGCGATGAAAATGGGCGAAGGTGTGCTAACGATTCTCACTGAAGAAAATGCGACTGCCGAAGACGGAAAAACAGGCGTTATCGGGCTTCCTTTGCGCCGTGAACTCTTTTTTAGTCAGTCCAATGCTTGCCCCAAATGCCAGCGTTCATACGAACTTCTTGCGCCCAACGCATTTTCCTTCAATTCGCCATTTGGTGCGTGTCCTGCGTGTCAAGGATTGGGCGAAATTCGAGATTTTAACACGGCGCTATTTATGCCGGACAAGGCGGTTTCGCTCGAAGACGGCGGTATTGCACCGCTTGGCAAATTGCGCGATACGTGGATTTGGCGGCAAGTTGAGGCAGTCTGTAAAGAATTTGGCATCAAACTTTCCACACCCGTCGGCAAAATCAATGCAGAGGAAATGCAGACGCTCTTGCGCGGCACCGGCTCACGGCTATTTTCGGTGGACTACAAGCTCTCAAGCGGGCGTGTGACCACGTACAAACAGCGTTTTTCCGGTATCGTGGCGAATTTGCAAGACCAATACGAAAAAACAACCTCGACGGCGATTCGCGCCAATATCGAACAATATATGTCTGCCGTGCCTTGCGCCACCTGCAACGGCGGACGTTTGAAGCCGGAGAGTTTGAATGTGCGCGTGGGCGGCAAGACCATCGGCGAAATCGGCGCACTCTCGGTCAGCGAAGCATTAGCGCACTTTCGCGCACTGCCACTGACGCAGCGCGAGGAGACGATTGCGCGACTTATTTTGCGGGAAATCACGACACGCCTGTCCTTTTTGCAGGAAGTGGGCTTGCAATACTTGACTCTGAGCCGCACCGCACGGACGCTTTCGGGTGGCGAAGGGCAGCGCATACGGCTTGCATCCCAGATTGGTTCGCAGTTGACGGGCGTGATGTATGTTCTCGATGAACCGAGTATTGGGCTGCATCAGCACGATAATCGCAAGTTGATTGGTTCGCTCAAAAGCCTCCGCGACTTGGGAAATACAGTCATTGTCGTCGAACACGACCGCGAAATGATTGAGGAAGCCGATTTTGTCATTGATTTGGGACCGAAAGCCGGGATTCATGGCGGCGAAATGATGTTTGCCGGAACACCCGATGAACTCATGCAGCAGACCGATTCCATCACGGCGGATTATCTGTCTGGGCGCAGGATTATTGCCAGCGACCGACCGCGCCGCCCAGGAAGCGATAAATCACTTGTGCTGGAAAATGCGATTGGGAATAATTTGCAAGACGTGACGCTCCGCATCCCGCTTGAAACCTTTACGTGTATAACGGGAATGAGCGGAAGCGGCAAATCAACACTGGTCAACGACACGCTGTATCCAATTCTCTCGCGCCATTTCTACAATTCACTCACAGCACCTTTGCAGTACGGCGCAATCAAGGGTTTGGAGCATATTGACAAAGTAATTGAAATTGACCAATCGCCGATTGGACGAACTCCACGCTCAAATCCAGCGACCTACACGGGCTTGTTTACGCATATCCGCGATCTATTTTCGCAACTTCCCGAAGCGAATATTCGCGGTTACAAGCCCGGACGCTTTTCGTTCAATGTTGATTCTACCAAAGGCGGCGGGCGCTGCGAGGGCTGTGAAGGCGATGGGGTAAAAAAAATTGAGATGAATTTTCTACCCGACGTGTACGTTCCATGCGACGTTTGTACGGGTAAACGCTACAACACCGAAACGCTGCAAGTCAAGTACAAAGGCAAATCCATTGCGGATGTGCTAGCAATGACGGTGGACGAGGCAGTAGGATTTTTCCGCGATATTCCCAAAATTGCACGGCAAGTCAATACGTTGCAGGAAGTCGGCTTGGGGTATATTCATATCGGACAGCAAGCAACGACGCTCTCCGGCGGTGAGGCGCAGCGCGTGAAACTTGCCACCGAATTAGCAAAAACTTCTACCGGAAAAACGCTGTATATCCTTGACGAACCCACAACCGGTCTGCATTTCGAGGATGTAAATATTTTGCTGGAACTTCTGCATAAGTTGGTTGAAAAGAAAAATACGGTGGTCGTGATTGAACACAATTTGGATGTTATCAAGACCGCCGATTGGCTTATAGACTTGGGTCCCGAAGGCGGCAAGGGCGGAGGGCGCATTGTTGCTGAAGGTACGCCGGAGTACGTTGCCGAAAGCTATAAAGAGACCAGTAGTTATACGGGATTGTATTTGCAGGAAGAATTAGAGCGTGACCGCAAGTACGCGCCGTCGGCTATCACTAAACCATCTTCGACTGTTAGCGTTCAAATCGAAGAAGAGACTCTCCAGCCCGCCGAAGCACCAGCAGCAAAAGCGAAAAAAACGAAGGAAAGTGAGTCGAAAACAACAAAACCCAAAGCGGAAAAAACTAAAGCAGAAAAAACCAAAGAAGCAAAACTGAAAGAAGTAAAGTCCAAGGAAGTACAATCCAAAGAAACCAAGCCCAAAGCCGCAAAGCCGAAAGCAGCAAAAAACAAAGAAATCAAGCCTACGAAAGCAATGAAAAAATGACCCCGCGTATTCGTCCATACCGTTTTATCCTTTGCTGCCTTATTTTCTTTGGCAGTCGGTATGTTTATGGCAATGCTGCTTGGGGTGAAAGAATTTCTCATGGTCTTGATTCCAAAGGAACGCAAGGCACACAGCAAATTCAGGCGGAGGAGGAGAAAATCGAAGCCGCGTTTATTTGGCAGTTTTTGCAATTTATTGAGTTCCCAACGCTTTCGTTGCAAGAGACATTTATTGTCGGCTTTATCGGGGCGAGTCGGGTAGAAAACTTTTTACAAGATATCACGCGCCAAAAGCACTTGGCAGATGGGCGCGTGATAGAAGTACGGCACCTGAACAATTTGGACGAAATTGCTCGTTGTCAAGTCATTTTTGTCGCTCCGACTGAAAATAGTAAACTTACACAGATATTGAGCAAAACTCGGGGACGAAATATTCTCACCATTGGGCGCGATAGCGATTTTTTATTGCGCGGCGGTATGATGAATTTTTATATTGAGAATACGAAAGTGCGTTTTGAGTATAACAGCGAAGAAATGTCTGCCAGTAAATTACGCTCCAGTTCGCAACTCTTGCGTCATGGTAGGCAATACTCAAAGGCGAAGGAATAAACGCTTTCTGCATCACGAATTCCCAGCACCATTCCGCATCTACATTTGCATTACCCTCAAGGGAGTTCCACTATGAAATGGCTCGCCAACGTTTCTATTCGCGCAAAACTTCTCGGTATTATCCTGCTTTGCACCGTCTCGGCGCTTGCTATCGGCTTTACGCTCGTGAGCATTGCCAATGTTCGTGCATTGAAGCGTGATATGGTGAGGAATATCTCCGTATTGGCTCAAGTTGTTGGGGATAATAATATTGGCGCGTTGGCGTTTCAAAACTCTGATGATGCTGCGGCTTCCTTGGGAATGCTCTCTGCTATAACATCGGTGCGCTATGTGTGCATTTATGACAAAGAAAATAAGTTGTTTGCTGAGTATATCCGCCCTAACCAAAGCGCAAACATTAACCGCGAAGGAACGCTTTCCAATAGCATTGTTTTTGACTCGACTACCCACGGTTTTTCCGAATTTCGTGCCGATGAACTGGTACTGTATCGCCGCATTATTACCAAAAATGATGAGTCCTTTACCGTGCTGCTGCGTGTTTCGACGCAGGAATTGGAAGCGCGGATTCGCAGCTACGGCATCACGATGACGGGCGTGGGAATGGCAATTACGCTGGCTTCGCTTGTTTTGGCGCTTTGGATGCAGCGTCTTATTTCGGGGCGAATTTTATCGCTGGCGGGTTTTATGCAATATATCTCGCAGCATAATGACTTTTCTGAACGCTTTGAACGGCGCGGCGGCGATGATGAAATTGGCGCATTAGCCGACGGTTTTAACCAATTATTAGAAAAATTGCAACGCCGCGAAGCCGAGCGCGATAAAGCCCGTGCCGAACTCGAAACCGCCTTGCGCGAGGATTTCCGCGAAACAGTGCGTAACCTCCAAAATCTCGTTATCAAGGCATACCGTGCGCCGAATGGCGAGTATTTGATTTCCCTTTTTGAAGGGCGTATTGCCGCAAACTTTGGCTTAGATACTGAATCGGTGCGCGGCAAAGCATTGACGGAAATTTTTGGTCGCAAAATGCAAGCACTCTACCAAAAGCACTTCGACTCTGCTTTTCATGGTAAATTTATGCGCTTTGAAACGGAACTCTACGGCGCAACCTATCTGAATTTTCTTGCGCCAATTATTGATAATGGCGTTATTAAAGAAATTGTCTGTTCGTCGGTGGATATTTCTTCGCAAAAAGAAGCAGAAAATCGTCTCCGTGTCAGCGAACAACGCTATCGGGCGCTGATTCAAGGGCTGCCTGTTGGAATTGTACAAAGTGTCAAGAGCGAAAGCGGCTTGCGCTTGGAATTTGTCAATGGCGAGTTTGTGAATTTGACAGGCTATTCGATGGAAATGTTTGCCGAGATGCAGTACAGCAACGAAATTCGTTTGCCAATACACGATGACGACCGCGTACAAGCTGAAGAATTATGGTCAACATGGCTTCAAAATGATGCCGATACGATGCTCCGACGCGCCTACCGTTTGCGCGTGGTGAAAGATAATGCCCCCAGACGTGAGCCGGAATATCGCTGGTTCGATGATTACACCACCAAATTGCATTTGGATTCCGGTGAGATCATCATTATCCAGGCGCTTATGGATATTGACGAGAAAAAGCAATCCGAAACCCAATTACAGCTTTCGCTCGACAAAGAGCGCCAAGTCAACGAACTCAAGACACGCTTCGTCAGTACTGTTTCGCATGAATTTCGTACGCCACTTGCAGGGATGCTCCTTTCTGTGGACTTGCTGACGCGCTATTTCGACCGAATGCCTGCCGATAAGCGCGTGGACGAGTTACAAAAAATTCGCTTGCGTATCAATGAATTAACCGATTTGATGAATGACTTCTTAGCGCAAAGCGAGTCTCAATCGGTCGTCGGACGTTTTAAGCCCAGTGTTATCGAAGTGAACGAATTGTGCAAAAATCTGGTAACGGAGATGGAATTTATTGCCTCGGCAACTTCGCGCTCAAGAGTGCATCGCAATATTAACGTCGGCGAGGCGTATATTCAAGGCGACATCAAGCTCTTGCGCTATGTCATTCGTAATTTACTGGCAAATGCTATCAAATACTCGCCGAAGCAATCGCCCGTCAGTGTTGATGTCCATTGCGAAGCAGAGTGGATGATCATAGCCATAAGCGATAAAGGAATTGGTATTCCTGAAAAAGACCTTGAAAAACTCTTTACCCCATTTTTCCGCGCTTCCAATACCACAACAATCTCCGGCACAGGTGTTGGGCTTTCGATTGTGAAAGAATTTATCGACGCACACGGAGGAACGATTGAGGTGCAGACCCAGCAAAATGAAGGCTCAACCTTCACGGTGCGTCTGCCGCTTGTCAGCAAACCCGTGAGCCAAGCACAAGTGATGTTAAATTGAAGAGAATGCCATGGAAACCTCGACCGCACTTCTTGAACACTTACGAAGTTTGGAAAATGACGCAAATCGGCTTGGAATGGCGCGCTTCGGCATTGCAAGCGAAAAGGCACTGGGCATTTCTATGCCTGTATTGCGCGAACTTGCCCGTTCAATAAAAATCGAGGCAAAAACTGAGGCGAATACTCGGAGCATACGCAAGGGCGAATTTCTGCACACACTCGCTCAAGACTTGTGGGAAAGCGGCATCCACGAAGCGCGATTATTGGCAATATTGATAGAAGACCCGAAAGAAATGCTTCCCAGGCAGATAGAGTCGTGGGTGCATGACGTAGATTCATGGGATATTTGCGACCAATTATGCAGCAATCTTCTCTGCAAAATCCCGTACGCAGAAGACCGCATGATTGCTTGGTGCGAAGAAGAATTAGCCTTTGTTCGGCGCGTAGGAATTGTTCTTATTGCGCAGTTTGCTGTGCATGACAAAAAAGCTCCCGATGAACGATTTGAAGCCTTTTTCCCGCTCTTGGAGCGCTTTGCTTTTGATGAGCGCAATTTTGTGAAAAAAGCTGTGAATTGGTCACTCAGGCAAATGGGAAAGCGCAGCCCGGCACTCTTGCAGCAAGCGATAGCCTCTGCCGAGCGCATCAAAGCGCAAGGCACTCCCAGCGCACGATGGATAGCGGCGGACGCACTGAGAGAATTTGCAAAATTACCACCGGAATATTTTACGAAAAAAAAGACGCGCCGTTTGAAGAAAGTATGAAGTATCAATGACAAAGGGTAAAACCTCAAACCCGCACTAAAACCCGCATTCAAGCCCCAAAAACCAAAAACTAAAAATCAACCAATGGACTCAATAGAATTTTGGACCGTCTGCTCGGCAAATGGTATTGTCTTAGACCGCCGCCAAATGGACAATATCAACCGTTTCCACGATGAACTCGTGATATGGAACGACCGCATCAACATGGTTTCGCGGCAGGATGTGGAGAATCTTTATGAACGCCACATTTTGCATTCGTTGGCAATACTCAAATATGCGACGATTGCCCCCAAAGCGCGTTGTATGGACGT
>JAAFHM010000481.1 GCA_013298375.1 Ignavibacteria bacterium
AATACTCGTTTGTGCGGCTTTTTTTTGAAAGTGCGAAAAAAAAAATACAAGAATTGAAAATAATACTTACGCATCAATTTCAATTCTTGTATATTGCACTCAGTAATTAAAACAAGCGCGGGCAAACTACCAAATTCACACCGCGCTTGATTGCAAAACTTCTTTCGGAGAACAAATATGCAAATTTCGGCAAGAACAGTCACAAAAAAAGTGCAAGAAGCACTTGAAGCTAAAGGGTACCACCGTGTCGAAAATCTACCGTTCAAAACTCTGTCTGGGCAGATATATCGTACCGTTATTGACGGTAAAAGAGCGATTGTCGTTGGTATTTCCAGCACTAATGCAAAAAACAAGCGCTATACGAACTATCGGGGATACGCAAAAAAAATTGATAATGCGCCAAAGCCCCTTGTAATTGCACTACAGGCAAAAGAATCGCTTGTAGTACCACTTTTTGCAGCTTCGATTTTAGAAAAATTTGACAAAAACACTGCACAGATCATTGCTTACATTGAAGGTTCGCTGCAAAGCCTTAGCAAAAAGAAATGGAATGGTACTTTTTATCGTGCAAAAAATGGCGAATGTGCAATTTACGTCGATGAGCATAAGATAGTTCTTTCTGATTCAGATGCTCTGGGCATAGAGCAATACTTCGTGGAATGCGCCATGGCAGGGACAAAATCATACTTAGCAAAATATCCGGCAGAATTAGAAAGTTTTTTTCAAAGAATAACGGAGGGAAAGGTACGCAATTTTAGCGAGTATCAAACATTTAAAAATTCACTGGGGATTCTCCCGGACAACGATTTTTTTAAACGGTTCTGGGCGCAATATTGTGAACTAACGTTGATGAAAATATCAGGTTTAGAGTTTGATGAGATTCTTTTCAAAACTTTTGCAAATGTAATTTGATAAATGCTGCGATTACGCGCATTCAATCTCAGCATTCGCTTGTATCTATGCTGCGCAGTACGAAACTTTACACGCTTATTCGCTAATCTATGAAACTCTCACGCAAAGAACTCGAAGAGCAATCGCTTTACAACGCCTTCCGCGAGGCAAAGGCAAAAGGCATACTAAAAGAGCGCGAACACTACGTGTACGAAATTGCAATAGCGCACGACGGCAGAAAGCGCGAACAATTATTTGTCACTGAAGCGGGTATGATTGCACTCTCTAAACATATTACAGCACGTCCCAAGCGCGGGACACACCTACAAGGCAAGAAAAATCCAATACGCGAAAAAGCACTAAAAACACGAACCGAAAAAAAATGACACAACAACCTCCCTTTCCCGAAGACGAAGCCATCGCAATCATCAAGCGCGAGGGCTTATCACTACAGACGCTGGCGACCTGGCGCTTACGTGGCAGTATCCCTGCGCGATACTCTGCGCCAGCGAAGCGCGTGAAACTAGGCGACGTAGATAACGCAGCACTGAAACGCGCAATCGAAATCGCGGTAAACAAGCACGGCGCACCATTGCTGGAATTGCTGGCACGGCGCACGTTTCAGGCAGACAGAGAACTAGCATATTATCGGCAGCAGCTTATGTCGCTCTGCGCTGAAATCAAGCGCACAGCGAACAAGCCAGCAACGGTGCGCCCTGTGTCGCAACGCAAGGCTATGAAGGCGCAAAAGGAAATCGAAAAGTTGCAAAAAGATGAGGCAGCGCTGGCAGAAAAAATCAAATCTGTGAAAAGGAAAATAGCTGCAAGGCGAGTAAATATCAGTACTCTCGAAAAGTAAAAAAAAACAACGGGCGTACTCACTTGTTCTTATGAGTACGCCCGTTTCCCCTTTTATCACGGAGTGCGTTCTGGCTGTCGCTTTTCGTATTGATTCCACAAATCTTTCGGGTAATCGCTTTCTTTCGGCTGCCAAGGCACATCGGGCGTGGTCGCAAAATTCGGGTCGGGCTGAACGTCTCCATACTTTTTCCCATCTTCGACCGAGCCGCCGTACTTCTCCAATTCGCGGTCATTCAGTGCCACGACACGAGAGCGGCAATTATAGTGCCTTGGCGGGTAGTTCACGCTCCAAAAATTATCGTCATACCGAAAAACCTTGCCGTCCAAATCCCTGCAACCTAATGTAGTCGAAGCATCCATCACCGCCACGAATTTCCAGAGCGGCTTGCGCTCACCGATGCGGCTCTGCTCCCTGAACCGCGCTGCCATGAACGCCGATTGCAGGTTGGTGCGGTAAATCGTCTGAAAGCGGCTTTGCGGCAGCACTTTCGCAATGATTTCGTTTTCCGTCATGGCTTGCTTGAAATCCTCGAAACTCTGACCTTCCTCAAGTGCCTTCTCTACCAGCGTCCGAATTGCCATCAGCACATCCATTTGCGCCACACCTGCGACCGTGAACACCACGCGAAACACTTCCGGCGCAACGCCCTTGAAACTCTCGTAGCTAGCAGATTCTTTGCCGTAGAGGAACGCAAGCGCCTCTTCCGGCTTCATGTTGAACGCTTGGGCAATGCGGGCGGGCGTGATGGTCGGTACATCATCCGCGAAGTCAAGGGCAAAGTCCGCACCCGCTTCGTCTTCTACGCTTTTCGCGCCGAGTGTATCAATCAAGGTGAGTTGCGCCGCAAGCCGTTCCGAAAAGCGCTTCACGTCCATCTTCGCAAACGTTTTCGTCAAACCCTTCTGCACGTCCTCAAAACCGCTTGCGCTCTTGATGAGTGCGGCAACGGGCGAAATCATGCCCTCCGCTTGCTGTTGCCACTCCGCAGCGCTGGTGCGCATGACGGCTGCATCCAGCGCATCTTGCACCATATCCGCACTCACCACCGCCGCCGCAAAATCCAGCGCGAATGCGGCTTTGGCAGGGGGAAGTTTCGGCGTTTCACTGGAAATCTCGTAGTCGGTATCCTTCAGTCCGTAGCGGGTCGAATAGTACGATTTCGTGAAGCGTACACCCGTCTCCCACAAGATTTTATCGCGCTCGGCGAGAACCTTGTCAACATCACTTGCTTCGTAGAGAACGAATTTGGGCGATTTGGCGCTTTCGCCGAAGTTAAGCGCCGTCATCCAGCCCAAGAGGGTGTTCATAGCTTGCTCCACGAGGCGCTTGTCCGCTTCGATAATTTCCTTGCGCACTTCCAGATGCGCTTTCGTTGCTGCGTAGCTGCCGCCTGTGCTTGAGGTCTCGGTCGAGAGCGTCTGTCCCAATATCGCTTTCGAGATTTCAGCATTGCAGAAGTTGAGAAATTCCTTGTACATATCGGCGTTTGTCGTGCCGGTAACGCCCTTGATTTCGGCGCTGGCTCCGGCGGGGAGCGCAATCACGGCATCCTGCACCATATCGGCGACCGCGCTCACGAGGTCATCCACGCGCTTCTGGTCGTTGCCAAATTCGTGATTGACAATCACGAATGGCGTTCCGAATTTTTCCGTGAACGTATTCCAAAAGCGCTGCACGTTCCGCTTGAAAAATTGCGCCCACCAAACCCGCGCCAAGACTGACACACCGTATGGATTCTGGTACGAGGCTCGGTGCTGCACCGTAAGGAATCGGTACGCCGGAAGTTCAATGCCTTCCAGCATGGAGTCTTTCGTTTTCAGGCGGAGCGCGGCGCTCGTGTCAAATAGGAACCACTCCGGCGGTTTGCCCACGATAGCGGACGGCAGAATCAAGCCGTTTCGCGTTTCCCAGAGAATTTCAAGCGGCGTAAAACCGTAAAGTGGCGCGTCCAGCATCTGTTCGATGATGTTGTACACATTCAGCCGTTCCAATGCCTCTTGCACCCGTGCAAGATTCTTGTCCTTCGTCTCCGACTGAAGCGTCCACTCCAGTGAAAGTGTGCCGCTTTTTCTCGACTGCTCACACGCGGCGGTATGCGGGTCGTAGAGAAGTTCGCGGTAATCTGCCAGCGTCTTTCCTGCGGTCTTGAGAATTACGTCCGGATTGGGCA
>JAAFHM010000285.1 GCA_013298375.1 Ignavibacteria bacterium
GGACTTTCGCAAAATCAAGAAAAAGCAATTTTAGGTGTTTGAAGTTCTTTGACCAAATAGTCATGCAATAATCCTTCTTTGAGGGCATAGACGGTCTGGCGAGTAGCGTATGCCGCTTGTTTCAACCGTATCCACACCAGTATCGCCGAACAAATATGATTGCGCTGACTGCGATTCAATCGGCATGGTGATTGCTCGATGCCCGTAAGTTGTTTTTCCTCGCGGTGAAACTGCTCAATATGCCAGCGAATGGCGTTCTCATCTTGAACGTCCGTCGTGGATGAAAGAGCGACATCGTTGGTAACGATGTAATCCGTGCGGTCGGAAGAGACCACAACCCGGAAGAGTTTCAAGCGCATATCCTTGGGAAACTTGTGGAGTTTTACCATTTTGCCGTGGTGTTCCTCGTTTTCTGTCCATTGAACATCCCGAACATATTTGTACGGTTCTTTGCCCTCGGAATCATCAACTTTACGGTTCGATTTGAGCGGACAGAAAAAGCGTTTATTCTCGTCAATCAAGTACCGCATCATCTCTGCTGTGGCATACCACGCATCCATCAGCACGGTAGAAAAGAGCAGACCCCGATATTTCGCGCTTTCAAGCATATCACGGACGTGATCGTGTTTGGTTTTTCCGTCGCGGTCGGGGTCAAAGATACGGTAATCAATGACCCACCATTTCTGAAATGCTGGCTCGTAATAGAGACAATTGACAACACCAATACCCTTGATAACCGTCTTGGCGTTCCCTGACCACTGACGACGTACGCCGTCAATGGCAAACGAATACGACTTATCCAGAACCGTATCGTCAAAGATAAGGTAGGCATTGCCGGATTGCGTCATTATCGGCTTGATGCGCTCCCATACCAGGGATGGCGTGAGTTTATCATACTTCAAATAGCGATACACATCATCATGGTTCAATCCGGCAACATGACTTGCCAAATGACTCTGATTGTACTTGCTTTGGCTACTGAGGAGGTACTGGCAATACATTTTTCGCGTTACTTTCATAGCTTCAATGGCAAAATTAGACATTATACAAATTAAGTAACAGCAGTAAGCGGAGAATGGCTGTAGGTCTCTCGAACACTGACTCGAAGGTTATGTAAGGCAGTTGCCAAGACCATAACTTGGTCATCAAAGCCCTGTTTCCAGTTCCGAAATTTGTCTTTGACACAGCGTAAACGCTTAATACCACTGATGCAGTGTTCATTAACAACCCTGGCGGAAGCAAATACCGAATTGTAGTCTTTCTGCTCTTGTGTCAATTCGCCGCCGCGCGGCTCTTTGTGCGGCAGAAGAATCTGCACCGAAGGAAGTTTGAAGCCCAAAAAACCAAGGTCAACCAAGAGTTCCAAGCCATCGGGCAAGCGAAAATGCTGCTCTCTTGCCATGGTAATATCAACGTTGCTTCCGGCGTAAGTCGGACCGAGATAGACGACTTTCTGCGTCGGTGTGCAGAGGATTAAGTTTTCTTTGGTGTGCGTCTTTTTTTTTCCACTGAAGTCCTTTTCTTGCTCCTCCTCATCACTGTTGCGTTGCACTGGTCGCTCGGTGCCATCAAGGTACAATCGCTCACAGCCTTGGAGAAGGTGGTCTAATGCTTGGGCATTTCGCTCCGGTACATGGCGTAAACGCTCAAGAGTTTTGAGAAGGAACTCTGCTAAACGATGAATCCAAACGTTGGCATGAGACTGTTCCATATCGAAAATTGCTCCGTGAAGCTCTTGGATAGGATAGGTCTTCAAATACGAACAGATGAAGAGCAATTTATCCTCAATCGTCGGCAGAGGACCGGATTCTTTCTCGCTCAAGCTCCGCTCCCGTGGCTCACCGTCGAGGGTGTATTTTCGATGATAATCTGTCCAGTCTTTGGCAAATTCTGTGGCAAGACTTTGAAATTCTTCCAATCGTAAGCCCGTCAGGGCGAGGATTGAGGCTTCAGAGCGCTTGATGCGCTCGTAGAGCCGACGAGGTTGGGGGGATTTGTGTTTCATCGTTCACAAAAATACCACGCTTTTGCCAAAATAGCTAATTTGTATAATGTCTATTAACTCCAATGTACTCACTTTTGCGGCTTTTGCGAAAGTCCTAATACAAAAAAATAGGCTGGTTTACAAGCGAACATTCAGCGACACACGGTGGACATCGCCCGGCATTCCCAAAGCTACCAGCGCATAATCAATCGAAAATTTTTCGAGAACGATACCAACTCCGCCCGAAAAACCAGCCAAACGTGGTTGCGCATCCGCCGCAATCTCGCGTCGGCGTTGATTGTCGTAACCAAGACGCACCCGCACCGCACTGCCAAAATAAAGGGGGCGGCGAGCGTAGCCGGACGGGGGATTTCTTGTAAGCCGCTTCAAACCTCAAATCCCCCTCTTTGTCAAGGAGGGCTGTTAAGTTCTTTTAGATGCAGCTGCATGAAATTAAACGTAAGTCAATGATGTAATGATGCTTAACTCATTCGCCCCCTTGATAAAGGGGGAACGAGGGATTAGCCACGAGCCACATCATTACTGGCTTCAATTTAGCACTTAACAGCCCTGCTCTTTGTCAAGGGGGCGAATTCGACCCTTGTTTTTCGGACTTGTGTGCATAGACTAGGCTTCCGAGCGGTGGAACGGCTTTCCCGGAAAATTCAATACATTACGCACATTTAATATCGGCGTAATATCCACGTAATATGACGGTGATATTTTTGCGCAAAAGTTTTATCGTTTTTTCATCACCTTGTTGGAGATTTCATGAAGCGAATACTTACCGGATTAGCTTGCCTTTTTGCTGTTGTTGCTTTTTCAACAACGACTACCCTTGCACAACCGACCAATCTTACTGTCGTGGCGAATGCAACGACGGCACGTCTTGATACCTTGCGTCTGGGTATCACCTACTCACTCCGTTGGGATACTACTGGCTCGCCAGCAAACACAACCTACCGTATCGAATTTTCTTCAGCAGGTCTGAATGGACCATGGACACCAATTTTAGTTCGTAACACCGCCACTCTTCGTTCAGAGCCGCTTATTCACACCGATGGCGCTGTGGGCAATATCGCTCCGGGTGCTGGTAGTCGCTTAGGTCGGGGCATTTCTCGGCTTACGATACGGCTCACCGCACAAACCGAGAATGGTTATTTGCGTTTGGTCAATACCACCGATACCTCGCGCACGGCTGTTTCCAATAGATTTACCGTTCTGGCGGCTCCTCCGGCGCTGACGGTTGATTCAACGCTTACAGGCAACATCACTGCCGGACGCACGGTAACGCTCAGTCGTGGTAAAATCTACGGTTTGGATGGCTATGTTTTTGTGGATTCGGCAGCCGTATTGCGCATTGAGCCGGGAACAATCGTTGTTGGTGACACCGTTGGGCAAAACTCCGCTCTGTGTGTGAATCGCGGCGGTATTTTGTTTGCGCAAGGCACACGCCAATTACCGATTGTTTTCACGAGCCGTGCCATTAGCGGTCAGCGTCGCGCTGGTGATTGGGGCGGATTACTCATTGCAGGACGCGCCCGTATTAACACGACCTCCGGCGGCGGTGGTTCGGTTGCTTTTGAAGGCGGTATCGGCGATGACAGCCGTGTTCGTGGCTGGTATGGCGGCTCGGATGATAATGACAGTTCAGGTGTTCTCGAATATGTTCGCGTGGAATTTGGCGGTATTGCTGCTTTCCCCAATGAGGAATTGAACGGTATTACCCTTGGTGGCGTTGGTCGCCGCACCGTTATACGTTGGGTGCAATCATCGTTTGCGAATGATGACGGTATCGAATGGTTTGGCGGAAATGTGGATGCAAAATATCTTATTTCTCAAAATGCCATTGATGATGACTTTGACACGGACTTCGGTTTTACAGGGCGTGTTCAATTTGGCTTGATTGTTCGCGGCTCACAAATTGCCGACCAATCCACATCACAGGCATTTGAATCCGATAATGACTTAGGTGGCTCGTTTAATCTCCCCTTGACAAGTCCAATCTTTTCTAACTGTACCGTGATTGGTCCTCTTTCCGACACCGCGCAAGCAGGCGGTTCGGGTGTAAATCAGTGGAACGCAAGTTTTGGTAGCGCAGCGCAAACCCGCCGTAATTCTCGCCAATCCATCGTTAACTCTCTCTTCATCGGCTGGCCCCGCGCCGGATTCGAGTTGCAGGGCGATCGCACGGGCAATGCTGCTGTTGCCGATTCGCTTCTTGTTCGCAATAATACATGGTATGGTGTAAAAGGTGCAGCCCTTGTCACTCCCGGTGGCACGGCAACAAATCCAATTCCTACCGCCCTCAATTCAGCATGGCTTTTGGATGCAACACGTGGTAATCGCGTTATCAATCAAAGTGGTTTGGTTGATTTGTATGATGAAGTTGGCTCTGCATTCGGGCGAGATGTGGTTATTACCAATACCGATGGTTCGCCTTCTACGCAGCGCAATTTCGACCCGCGTCCTCTTGCAAGTGCTTCGTTCTTGACACGCGCTTCTTTTGAGCGCCCCGCTACAAGTAGTGTCCGTATTGATGATAGCTTTTTCACCCGTGTTCCCTATCAAGGCGCGTTTGACGTGACAGCTTCGGGCATTACCAATCGTTGGGATTTGGGCTGGGCTACCTATGACCCCGTAAACTTCCCGTACCGCGCTGGTGGACCGACCTCCCGCGTTGGCGACGACAAAGTACCTACTACCACGTCGCTCAATATCGTGACCTTCCCAAATCCTGCCACAATTCAAGCCACTGTGCGCTACAATCTCCCAAGCAGCGACCGCGTAACAATCCGCGTCCACGACGCACTTGGCAACCTTGTAGCGGTCTTGGCAAATGGTGTTCAGCAATCAGAAGGCATCTACGAGTTCCGTATGGATGTAAGCAATTTGTCGCAAGGCTTGTACATGGTACAAGTAGCAACATCGAATGGCACAGCAGCACAGAAATTTAGCGTTACGCGCTAAAAATTGGAGTGCGAACGGGGCAGTTCGCAGACAAAAAGCTACAAAATGAGAACGGCGCAATGCAGCGAAGATTTCGCTTTGCATTGCGCCGTTTCGATTTTTCGGTGAGAAGAATTTTCTCGCTTGCCCGAATCTCTAGCCCCGCTTACCGTAAGGCTTGGTAGAAGTTTTTGTCGGTGGTTTGCGTTCGGGTTTTCCGTAGATTTTTGCCGGAGTTTTTGCGTAGGTTTTTCCTGCGCCACGCCCAACGGTTTTGCCACCGGATTTTTCTCCGGCTTCTTTGCCGGGCGGACGGTCTCCGATGCGGGGTTTGCGCCCTTTTGCGGCAGTGGTTTCTGCTTCGTGGCGATTATCCAATTTAACAAGTTTTTCGAGTGCATGAACTTCTGCTGCCGTCAAATGGCGGTATTCGCCCCGTGCCAAGCCGCGTGTCGGTATGCCCGCATATTCGCGGCGGTCAAGTTTTTCGACTTCATAGCCCAGCATCTCGAAAATACGCCGTACTTCGCGGTTTTTGCCTTCGGCAAGTTCAATGAGCGCTGAGTGTGGGTCTTCGGGGTCAATCAATACGTTACATTCGCCGCTAATATAGCTTTCACCATCATCAACCGTTACTTCCACGCCACCCGCTATTTTCTTGGCATCCGTTGTTGTTAAGCGCTTATTCAAGTACGCCGCATACATCCGCGAAACGCGGTAGCTTGGGTGCATGAGCCGATGTGCCATGTCGCCGTCATTGGTGAAGAGCAGAACGCCTGTCGTATGGCGGTCAAGCCGTCCGACGGGATAGACCCGCGAATGAATCGGAATAAGTTCCATGACGGTTTTACGCCCTTTTTCGTCGCTGGTCGTGGTGATGTAATCTTTCGGCTTATTCAGAACGATGTACGTGAGGTGCTTTTCGGCGTTCACCGGTTCGCCTTTGACCGTCACGAGGTCGGAAAGGTGAACACGAGTGCCATGTTCGGTAATAACCTCGCCATTGACCTTGACGTGTCCTTGTTCAATAAACTCATCTGCCTGACGACGTGAGCAAATACCGGCATCGGCAAGAAATTTATTCAAACGCATAACCGCCGATGTTGTTCCGGCAACGGTCTCGGAAGCCTCTGCTGTTGCGCGTTTGGCAGTTTTGCTGTACGCGGTTTTTGGAGCGGGGCGCACACTTGCGCTTGGGCGTGGCGAATCTGCTGAATACGGCTTTGCACCTGTTCTTGAAGGCTTCCCTGATACAGGACTAGAGAACTTGCGTTCAGGACGTTCGCCGGAGAACTTGCGTTCTGGTCGTTCGCTAGAGAACTTACGTTCAGGGCGCTCGCCGGAGAACTTGCGTTCTGGTCGTTCGCTAGAGAACTTACGTTCAGGACGTTCGCTAGAGAACTTACGTTCTG
>JAAFHM010000086.1 GCA_013298375.1 Ignavibacteria bacterium
TCGGGAAGTTCGGCAATGCCTGCCTGATGAGAGCGGCAAGTGCAGCCGGAACAATAGCCGTATTGTTCAATGTGGCAATAAGTCCTGCGCGAAGTTGTGGTCCGACGGTCGTGAAGTAGGGCGCTGCCAGCACGTCGGGGATGTTACCCACGACAAACTTTGCATTCGGCATACGGCGAACACAACTGTCCATAAGCGCGTTGAATTGCGCTGTAAAGACGGCGGTTTCCGTTGGTGCCGGACCTGCTCCGCCAGCTTGAGCAACAAAATTTGTTCCGGCAGTACCGCCAGAACTTGCATAACCAAGCACATCGTTATTACCGATGAAAATAGTGACCAAGTTCGGATTTAACCGTACTGCCTGGTCAACACAAGTGCGACCAAGTGCCGCAGGATTACGCAATACCGCACCAAAGAACGGATTGTAAAGCGGATTATTGGTGGTTGGTGCAAATCGTAGGTTATAGAGCGGGTCGTTTGCTGGCGGATTCATATCGCGAAGCAGTGCGCCCGGGATACCAAGATTGTTGTATGGACGTGCTAAATTCACATTTGCCGGTGCGGTCGAAAGTGAAATAGCCGCAAATTGAGGCGTACCGGTGGCATCAAATGCCGTAATACGATTGCGCCCACCAATACCACCGTTTTCGGGGAATTGCAAATATTGATATTGTCCGGGATCATCGCCAAAGGGCAAGCCCATTTGTTTTGCCATCAGTGTAGGGTAGGCATATTGTGTTTCGCTGGCAACGACAGCGCCGGACTGGTATCCGGCAGTGAGGCTATTGCCCAGCGCAACATAGCGAAGCGGCGTACCGTCGCTATTGGCAAGCTGCCCAAGCGAACCGAATGACTTACCCGCCGGAGGGGTAATCACGGGGCTACACGCCTGAACAACCAGCGCTGTTGCCGCGAGAACACCGATAAAACCACGCTTCCATGAGAATTGTATTGACGAAAATTTCATTGGATTATCTCCTAAAAATGACATTAGAATCGGTAGCTAAATGACACCGAGAGCGCATTTGCCCATGAATTATAGATACCATCGAAGTTGAAGGTGCTTCCCGTCACTTCGCGCTGCAAGCCATAAATGAACATATAGCTCACATCGGCAACAAGATTATCGTTAATATTGAAGCCAACACCAGCCGTAATACCGATGCGATTCGCATCCGGCAAAATCGGCTGCGTATAACGTGCTTCCACCGGAACAACATCGTAAAACGCACCGCCCCGCACTTTGAAGGTTTCGGTCGCGTTGTATTCTCCACCGATGCGGAAGGTTGGCGTGTTGAAGTAATTACGAGGATTGATGGCAACACCAGGGGTGGAAGGAGATCCTGGGAGTTTGTCAAAACGAATACGCAACGTGTCGTAGGACGACCAACCAACATAATCCAAGCCCACTTCCAACATGAACTTCTCGCTGAAGCGGTATGAAATTCCCGTGCGAATATCGAACGGCAAATTCAAACTTGTTCCGCCTGGACCGTCAGCAAAAAGATTGTTCAAACCTGCTGGCAAGGGCTGTGTTCCTGCGGCATCCAGCGTGAAGGTCGCTTTGCCGTCGTAATTCATCAAAATATTGTGGCGGTAAGCAGCGCCGATTTTCAAGCCCTTGACGGGTTCAACCACCAAGCCCGCATTCCAGGAAACACGATTATCCTCGCCTTTGAGGTTCAAAAACGGCTCTACACCGAAGTTTGGAACGCGCTGACGGAGTTCTGCGCTGCCGTGGGAGATAGTTACGCCACCAGCAATACTGATGCGGTTTTCCAAGAAGCCGACAGCGATGGTTGGATTGACGGTAATGGTCTGCAAATACGTGCGGAGCGCCAAATTACGCCCTGTCCATTTCTCGTTCCAACTTGTACCTGCGCCAAACGGGACGAATACGCCAACGCCACCAGCAACAGAGATGCCAGAAAACTCAGTCTTGTAGGCAGCATACAAGTGTGGCAGAGGGAACGCCCACAAATCCATGCTGGTTGTGGCGGTAGGAGTCGAATTGCTTGGACCGGTGAAGGTAGCTTGCGGAAGCAGCCCCGTAAGACCAACCATCAGAGACAAGCCATTTTTCAAATACACCAATCCGGCGGGATTGTAAAACAGCGTACTAACATCGCAGCCGTCGGCGCTTGCGACAGCAAAACCCATAGCCATAGCGCGTGCGCCATGCTCATTCAACTGAAAGCCGCCTGCTTGCGCGGTGCGGGGTGCAATACTCAACAAAGCAATGACAATAGCAATAATCGGCATCGCTCGAAGCAAGAGAATACTTCGCTTCATAGAACCTCCTGTGATGAAAAAAATATGTGGGGGAAATTTTGCGTAAAGACATGATGCTCTGGCAAAACTATGAACACACTTTGTTTGACGGATAAGTCCGCGAATTTGTGCAGAAAAAGTGATGAATACAACAGGAAAATTATATTGTGGAAAATACTTGCTGCCGTCGTTCTTATCCAGATGAGTAATTAGCGTTCAACAAGAGTGCAAATGCAGTTCACATCGTACTGTCGCGGTTTTTCAAAGTTGTTAAGAAGTGTCAAAATTTTTTCTGTCCTTGCTATTATGCGGTATTTGAACGTATTTTGGCGGTGAATTTCCCCTTACTTTTTTCACTTTTGATGCGTATATGCAATCTCCCATTATGTTTATTTCCAAACTGTCCGTTGTAGTGTTCTGTTTACTGAGCCTAGGTTTGGAGAGGCTTTCCGCACAACAAGACATAGCCAATTCCCGCCGTAACGCCATTACGCGCTCGGTGAGCCAGTGCAGCCCCGCTATTGTTGGTATCAATGTCGTGGAAGTACGTGAGTATCAGGTGCGCGACCCCTTCGCAGATTTTTTTAATGACCCGTTTTTTGGGCAATATTTCGGGCAGCGCGGGCAGCCGCAAACTTATCGGCAGGAAGTAGCGGGCTTGGGTTCGGGCTTTTTGATTTCCTCCGATGGCTATATCCTCACCAACGACCACGTAGCGGGACACGCCTCCAAAATCGTTGTCACGCTTTCGGGTGGAGAGAAATACACGGCAAAGCTGATTGGTACTGACCGCACGAGTGATATTGCCTTGCTCAAAATTGAGGACGAAAGCGCAAAAGGGATTAGTTTCCCGTATCTTCGTTTTGCAAACTCCGACGATATTCTTATTGGCGAGTGGGTAATTGCACTGGGAAATCCTTTTGGGCTGTTTGATGTCAACGCAAAGCCCACCATTACGGTCGGCGTGGTCAGTAATTCCGGTGTGAATATGGTGCAGGAAGGGCGTGTCTATCGGGGTATGATTCAAACTGATGCCGCGATTAGTTCCGGTAATTCCGGCGGACCGCTTGTTAATGCACTTGGCGAGGTGGTAGCAATGAATACCATCATTTATTCGACGGCACAAAATGGCTCCGGGGCTGGAAGTATCGGTATTGGCTTTGCTATTCCGTCGAATCGTGTGCGCAAAATCATGGATCTTCTCAAAAAAGACGGCTCTATCAATCGAGATTTTAACGTAGGACTGAGAGTGCAGCAAGTAGATGAGCGCATTGCAAAATATCTCGACCTCAAAAAGGTTCAGGGCGTAGTGATTAGCGAGATTGCTTATGGTTCAGCCGCAGAGAAAAGCGGTTTTGAGCCGGGCGATATGGTTTTAGAAATAGAAGGTCAAAAAATTCGTCGAGAAAATGACGTATTGACAGTGATTAACGATGGTGTTGTCGGGCAGACACTGAATCTGACCATCCAGCGCGGCGAAAAAACGCTGACAAAGCAACTTCTTTTGGAGCGTCGTAAAAAATAGACATTACACAGAATAAGCAACATATGTCGCATTTTTGTGATGCCTCGACAAGCTCAGTATCTGAAGAAGGTTGTGGATGCGGAAAGAATGCAAGTGCGCTACTATCTGACCAATGCTCTTTGTGAATGCCCTCGCTCAAAAAAGTACCATTCCGCAAAATTCTGTGGCAACTTTCCTCACAAATGCCTATCTTTCGTGCGTTCCGCCAAACAATTTCGCACCCTGCTCACCAACTTCTTGCATTATGGCTATTCGTGTTGCTATCAATCACAAAACCACGTACCGCTACGACCGCCTTGTAGCGCTCTCGCCACATACGTTCCGCCTTCGTCCTGCGCCGCATTGTCGCACACCGATTGAGGCGTACTCTTTTCGGATTGAGCCTTCCAATCACTTTATTAACTGGCAGCAAGACCCTTTTGGGAATTATCAAGCACGCGTGGTGTTCCCCGAAAAGGCGCATGAACTCAGCATTGAGGTCGAAGTGATTGCGCGAATGGAAGTAATCAATCCGTTCGATTTTTTTGTGGATGATTATGCGAATAAGTACCCGTTTGATTACGACGCACAGCAAAAAAGGGAGCTCATCCCCTATCTCGAAATCACCGATTCTACGCCCTTACTCAAGGAGTGGATTGCGAAAAATATCGCCACAGCGCCGCAAGAAGGGCGAACTATGGTGGATTTCCTCGTTGCGGTGAATCAAGCTGTCAATAGAGACATTGCGTATTCCATCCGCATGGAACCCGGTGTGCAGACGTGCGAAGAGACGCTCACCAAGCAACTCGGCTCGTGCCGCGATTCCGCATGGCTTCTGGTGCAGATTCTCCGGCATTTGGGGATGGCAGCCCGCTTTGTATCGGGGTATTTGGTGCAGCTCACCGCCGATATCGCTTCACTGGATGGTCCGTCGGGTCCCACCGCCGATTTCACCGACCTCCACGCATGGACGGAAGTCTATGTGCCGGGTGCAGGATGGATAGGCTTAGACCCCACATCGGGCTTGTTTGCTGGTGAAGGACATATCCCGCTTGCCGGAACGCCTGATTTTACCAGTGCTGCGGCAGTAACGGGTATGACCGATTTTTGCGAAACAACATTTTCCTTCAGCAATAGCGTCAGCCGCATTCACGAAGACCCGCGTGTTACCAAGCCCTTCAGCGATGCAGATTGGACGGCAATTCGGGCGCTCGGCTACAAGGTGGATGAAGATTTGCGTTCTGGCGATGTGCGGATGACAATGGGCGGTGAACCAACGTTTGTTTCGATTGACGATATGGAATCGCCCGAATGGAACACCGATGCACTCGGCAAACACAAGCGCGAACGTGCCGGAGACCTTGTAAAGCGCCTCCGCACTGCCTTTGCGCCCCACGCCATGCTCCATTACGGGCAAGGCAAACAATACCCCGGCGAGCCGCTTCCACGCTGGCAACTCGGCATTTTTTGGCGTAAAGACGGTATTCCGATGTGGCACGACCAAACGTTGGAGGCAGAAGATGAAAAAGATTATGGCTTGACAAACGCTGATGCAGAGCGTTTTGCACGGCATTTTGCCCGTCATCTTGGCATAGCCGACAACACTGTTCCAGCGTATGAAGATCTTTTTTATTTTCTGTGGGAGCAGGAAAAACTGCCCACCAATCTTGACCCGCTCATTGCTGATTTCAAGGACTCTTTGGAGCGCCAGCGTTTGCAGGAACTCTTGAAAAATGGCATTGAAGAACCCATCGGCTACGTGCTGCCGCTTGCGTGGGATGATGCTGAACACCGCTTCCGCAGTACACCGTGGTACTTTCGGCGCAATCATCTTTTTCTTGTTCCCGGCAATTCGCCTGTTGGTTTGCGCTTGCCGCTTGCGTCGCTGCCCTGGGAAGACCCCAAAAAGCGCCCCATCACGCCCGAACGCGACCAATTTGCGCCGGAAAGGGAACTTCCCGATTTCGCTAACAAACCAGTCAACGCCCAATCAACCAAAGACCACGCAGCTAAAGAACAATTCATCGCCCGCACAGCGCTTTGTTTCGAGACGCGAGGCGGAATGCTGCACGTGTTCTATCCGCCGCTCACGCATTTGGAGCATTACATCGAAATTACGGCGGCAATCGAAGCAACGGCACGAGAATTGAAAATGCCTGTTCGCATCGAAGGTTATGAGCCGCCACGCGACTCGCAATTAGTGCGGTTGCTCGTCACGCCTGACCCGGGCGTGATTGAGGTGAATATTCATCCCGCCTCGTCGTGGGAAGAGCTTTTGCACATTAGCGAAACATTGTATGCCGAGGCGCGACTGGCGCGGCTTGGAACGGAGAAATTTATGCTGGACGGGCGGCATACCGGCTCCGGTGGCGGCAATCACGTGACGATTGGCGCAGCGAAGCCTTACGACAGCCCGCTTTTGCGTCGCCCCGACTTATTGCGCAGCTTGGTGAATTATTGGCAGCATCATCCGGGCTTGTCGTACCTTTTTTCAAGTGCGTTTATTGGACCCACAAGCCAAGCCCCCCGCGTGGATGAAGGGCGTGACGAAAAACTCTATGAACTCGAAATTGCATTTTCGCAAGTGCCGGAACCGGGTCATACTCTTGACGAAGCCACGTCGTTTTGGCTCACAGACCGCATTTTCCGCCATTTGCTGACCGACATCACGGGCAACACGCACCGTGCGGAGTTTTGTGTCGATAAGCTCTATTCGCCCGATTCTTCGTCGGGACGGCTTGGAATCTTGGAGTTCAGGGCATTCGATATGCCACCACACGAGCGAATGAGTATGCTCCAAATGCTGCTTGTGCGCTCACTCATTGCAAAATTTTGGCGCGAACCCTACTACAAGCCGCTTGTACGCTGGGGTACGGAGTTGCACGACCGTTTCATGCTGCCGCATTACGTTCTGGCAGATATGAAAGATGTTGTCAAAGACCTCAACGATGCGGGTTATCCGTTCCAACTTTCGTGGTTTGACTCGTTTTTCGAGTTTCGTTTTCCTGTCTATGGGCGTGTAAATATTGAAAATATCAACGTGGAACTGCGCATGGCGATTGAGCCATGGCACGTGCTGGGCGAAGAAATGACAAGTTCCGGCACGGCGCGGTATGTGGATTCGTCCTTAGAGCGGATTCAAGTAAAATTGACGGGCGTAACCGACACGCGGCATATTTTGGTTTGCAACGGCAACCGCATCCCGCTTCGCAGTACAGGGAAAAAGGGTGAGTTCGTAGCAGGGGTGCGCTACCGCGCTTGGCAGCCGTATTCGGCGCTGCATCCGACGATCGGCGTGGATGTGCCGTTGGTGTTTGATATTGTTGACACGTGGAATGGGCGCTCGGTGGGTGGTTGCACCTACCACGTAGCGCATCCGGGCGGGCGCAGTTACGACGTTTTCCCCGTGAATGCTTACGAAGCCGAATCACGCCGTATTTCCCGCTTTTGGAACTACGGTCACACGCCAACATCCGCCGTGCAGCCGACCCGACAAGAGGCTCCGGCACAAGGTACGGTCTTTGTTGGCGGGCAATTTATTCCCGAAGGTCACACGCCGGGCGTGGTCATGGCAATTCCACCGGAGGTCGAGAATGAGGAATATCCGTACACGCTGGATTTGCGGTTGGGGAAGAGAAAATAAATTGTTGGATTAAGTCAAAATAGTGTTATTTTTGTGTCTAAATCGTATCAAAAATGAGCAAAAAAGAATCTCTTGTTGGGAAACGAATACAAGTTTCTTTCACGGAAGACCAATGGTCTTTGCTATCGAAGTTCAAAGGTGAAATGGGTGATACCGATGCGGAGGTTGTCCGCAGTATCGTTATTGCATGGTTAGTAGAAAAGGATTTCATCACCGATGTTGTTAGAAAAAAACACACATGAATACACAATATAAACTTATTGGAACGCCGAATGAAGTCTATAGCGGCGAAGCATCATTATCTCTACTCTGTGGCAGTACCCACGCGGAAATGCAGCGTTTACCAAATGCGAGCATTGACTGTATCATCACTTCACCGCCATATTGGAAACAGCGAGAATATGAGGTTGGTGAAGAGCATTCGGAGTTTGAAATAGGTAACGAAGATTCCCCAAACGATTATGTTACAAAACTTGTGGACGTATTTCACGAAGCCAAGCGAGTGTTAAAACCTAGCGGATCGTTGTGGTTAAATATTGGCGATAAATATCATAACAAGAACTTAATGGGTATGCCGTGGCGTGTTGCCTTAGCAATGCAAGATGAAGGCTGGATATTGCGCAATGATATTATTTGGGATCAGATGAAGGGAACGCAGAGTCCTAAAGACCGTTTACGTGATGTGTATGAGCATATTTTCCATTTTGTTAAAAGCCCCAAATACTATTATGATAGCGATAGCATTCGCATTAAACCTGAGAAATTGCCCACCATCAATGGCAATGGTATTGTCTCCGCAACTGGTGTGAGTGGTGTAAAATACAAGCAACAAATACTCACAAGCACAGTCCTAAGCGAAACCGAAAAACAGAATGCATTGACCGCTTTGGAGCATACGCTTGAACACTTGCGCAATGGTGAACTGGTTGATTTTCGTATGACAATTCGAGGCGCTCAGAGAACCTATCATGGTGAAAATGGGAATATTAGTGGTCGAGCGAAAGAATTAGAGGATCGCGGCTTTTTTATTATGAAAAGTTCTGCTAAAGGCTATATTCCATCCGATATTTGGAGAATTGTCCCCGAAGATAAGTGGCGCAAAGATACTCATTGCGCAGTTTTCCCGGAGGAGTTGCTCATCAATCCTATTATGGCAACTTGCCCGCCCAGTGGCATTGTTCTCGACCCTTTTATTGGCACTGGTAGTACAGCAGTAGCCGCTTTTCGTTTAGGTAGAAAGTCTATTGGTATTGATTTAAGCGAAACATATCTTGCCACAGCAAATAAACGCATAGAATCTATCGCCTCAGAAATGCAAACAATTCCTTTAGCGTTCTAATTTTCGGAGAATATTTTGCTTGAAATCTAGCGTTGAAGGATATTGCTCGGCTAACGTTCCGCCCAAGATTCTATTGATACCCTCAATATCGGTACTGACTTTTTCGACAAATTCAAGTTCCCATTTGTTCTTATTCCATGACAGTCTAAATGTACAAAAATGAACGGGGTCATTGTCATTAGCAAGCCTCAAGCCACTTGTATCGCAGGCAGAGCGCAAATAATCTAAACCAACATCTTGCAGTACAAACACAATTTTACGCTTCCAATGCTCAACGATTTTACCCTTTTTATAGACCTGTTGCATCATAGTTTTCATAAATTCATTTGCCCAGTTGATGCCATATGGATAGCTTGAATCCGCAAAAGCCCGCGTAGCCTTGAACTCAAGAACAGCCTGCCATGGCGTTCCCGTCGTTCCAGCAGCTTGAAACTCAACACAAAGAAAGTCCTCTACCTCGCCATTGTGAAGTTTAGCAGCAACAAAATCAACACTACCACCAACACCGATACTGACTTCTTTAACCCACTCTACTGTATCCCAATCAGGAAGATATTGTTGCTGGAGAGTGTCAAAGACAATGCGCGTATCAAAACGGTGTGGACAAAGAATGATTGGCTTGGTTTGTTCCAAAAAACTTCCCTTGAATCCTGCGCTACAAATACCAACTTTGATATGAGGTTCACTTTTTCGAGGTTTTTTACAGGTATCATGCAAGAATGGACAAAATTGTTGTTCTTGAGCAGAGCGGGCTTTAGAGGAATGGTCTGTAAACGGGTAGCCAAAGATTTCCGTGGGATGGTTGGTGATATTTGGTTCTTGCATAGTTTGAATGGTTGTTTAGTAAATTTGCTTTGAAGTTTTCAACGACAGATTTTTAGAAGATACCGAAAATTAGCACCCATTCCAATATTATCGCTGCGTTCAGAATCACGTGTATTTCGTACCTATTTGGGGTACGCATTGATGACCGCCTGAATCTCGCCGTATGAATAGTCATCGCCAAGAGCCTCTTTGATGGGCTTAATTGCTTGTCCGTCGCGCCAATCCGCAGCGCGGAGAGCGTCAATAATGGATTCTATCTTGTTTTCCGGCACGATTTCTTCCAACGAAATTTGCCCTGTCGCCACGTATCGCGCTAAATGCCCCATAATCGTTTGTGCCGTCAAACCCCGCTCTGTGGCTATTGCGGAAATGGCTTTGCCTTGCTGCCAGAGTTCCAGCGAAGCACGATAAGTGTCGTCGGGGCGCTGGGTGCGTTCTGCGGTCGGCATACGTTCTCGCTTCGGTGCGAGGCTTTCCATCTGTGTTGAAAGCCCGTGTTCTGCGGCAAACGCGCCAATTTCTTCTACAAATAGTTTGCCATATCGCTCCGTTTTTGCCTCGCCAAAGCCCGAAATACGCCGCACGGACTCCAAGGAAAGTGGCAAATAGGTTGCCAACTGAATAAGCGTCGCATCGGACAACACCATAAACGGCGCTACGCCTTCGTTGGAAGCAATATTGCGGCGGACGGTGCGTAAACGCTCGAAAAGCGCTTGGTTATGCGGTGTGGATGTTGTACTTGCGAAAGGGGTGCTTGTGCTGCGGTCGCGGCGCGAGGTTTTAGGCGTTTTGCGGGGAAGCATCACTTTCTCGCCGTGATACAAAACGGCTTTGCTGCGCTCGTTCAGTTTCAAAATCGGATATTCACCTTCTTCACGGTAGCACCAGCCCTCGCGTATGAGTTCCTGTGCCACATCGCGCCATTCCGCCGCACTGTTGTCCGTTCCGACTCCGAAGGTTTTCAAATTGAGATGCTCCAATCGCACTTTATCCTTATTACCCCGCAAAATTTCGATGATATAGCCCGCGCCAAAACGCTCGCCGGAGCGCACCATTGCTGAAAGAAACTTTTGTGCCAAAAGCGTAGCATCGTACATTTCTTGTGGTGGTGTGGGGTTTAGGCATACGTCGCAAGAGCCGCATGAATCCTCGCTTTTGATGAATTTTTCCCCAAAATATCGCAGTAAATATTCCCTCCGGCAGGTGCGCGATTCGGCATAATTCGCCATTTCTTGCAGTTTGCGCACCAGTACGCGCGTTTGTTCGGGATTGTCTTCGATGGCAACCATTTTGCGCATTTTAGTCAGGTCGCCCGCAGAGTAGAGTAAAATTGCGTCGCTCGGAAGCCCGTCGCGCCCGGCTCGTCCGGTTTCTTGATAATAACTTTCGATATTTTTTGGTAAATCGTGGTGAATCACAAAACGTACATTCGATTTGTCAATGCCCATACCGAAGGCAACGGTTGCGCAAATAATCTGAACGTCGTCGCGCAAAAACAAGTCCTGATGCCGTGTGCGGGTCTCTCGTTCCAATCCCGCATGGTACGGCAGCGCCGAAAAACCGTCCGCATGAAGCCGCTCGGCAATTTCTTCGGCACTAGCGCGAGAAAGCGTGTAAATGATGCCGCTTTCACCCTTGCGCTGGCGCAAATGCTGGACGATGCGACCGTAAGCATCGCGTTTAGGTTCGACGAAATACCGAATATTGGCGCGATTGAAGGAAGAAACAAAGGTATTTTCATTGGAAATCATAAGCTGCTCTGCGATGTCGCGGCGGGTCTGTTCATCGGCAGTGGCGGTAAGTGCAATGCGCGGCACGTGGGGGAAACGCTGCTTTAGCTGCGCCAATTCACGGTATTCAGGGCGAAAATCATGCCCCCACTGCGAGATACAATGCGCTTCATCAATGGCAAACAGCACGGGATTCAGTGAAGCCAAAAACGTCAGAAACCGCTCCGTTACAAGGCGCTCCGGCGCAACGTAAAGAATGCGCACCGCTCCTGAGCGTAACCGGCTTACAAGCAAGCGCTGTTCGTATTCATCCAGTGTGGAGTTAAGATAAGCAGCCTCAATACCGTTCAAACGCAAGGCATCTACTTGATCTTTCATCAGCGCAATAAGCGGCGAAACCACGACAGTCAAGCCATTCAAGCACAAAGCAGGAATCTGGTAGCAAAGCGATTTCCCGCCGCCGGTCGGCATGAGAACAAATGCGTCGTCGCCACGCAAAACGGTTGTGATGGCGCGTTCCTGCTCAAGGCGAAAGGATTCGTAGCCGAAGGTTGTACGCAAGATGTGGAGCGGGTTTGCTAATGCGGAGGTTGCCATGGCACTTTGCAGAATTTGTGTGTACGTTTATATTGGTTTTAAAGTTCGACCATGAATGGCTCTGGACTCATCCACCAATAGTTCGGACATTCCCTTCGATATTTTTCGGGGTTCACGTTTGAATAATGGCGTAATTCCTGATATTCTGGAACTCAGGGTAATTTTCTATCATCTCTAACGACAGTCCATAGATGGATAATATTCACCGAGCAAAGTATTCATTGAAAGCCCATGTTTTGGTGTTGTTCCACCGCTCCATATGCGCAGTCTCTCCTGTTCCTTTGCCAACAGAACGATGCGTTTCTTCGTCGAACACCAGAGAATATACTTCCCAAAAGTCACCGTAGGTGTGGCAGCGTTGGTAGGATTCCGGTATCACATCCCACAACTCCTGGCACGTTTTGGCGCTGCGGTCGCCGATAACTGCCGCAACGATCTGGCGTGTTCTGCGGCAGATTGCTGTCCAGAGCGAACGTTTGTTCGTACGCTTTTGGACAAATGACCAGACCTCCTCAAGTTCCAGCACATCATCTGGCTCTGCCGGAAGCAGTGTTTCTTCTATCGTTGGTGAGAGAGCGACTTTTTTTTATCCATGGTGCCAATGTATGCCGAGAGACATCGGTTGCCCGTTCTATCCCGCTCATACTGCTCCGTTCTTGATATAGGGCAAGAAATTTTTCCCGTTGCTCTGTGCTGTAGCCGATACTTTTCGGTGAGAGAACGCGGCAGGTGCGGCAGTCTTTGCACAAATACTGTTGTAGGGCTTTCGCAAAAGCCCCAAAAGTGAGTAGATTAGGATTAATTTACCATTGAGTTATGAAAGTAACACGAGCAATGTACTGCCAATATCTTCTCAGTAGCCAAACCAAATACAATCAGAGTCATTTGGCAAGTCATGTTGCCGGATTGAACCATGATGAGGTGTATCGCTATTTGAAGTATGATAAACTCACACCATCACTGGTGTGGGAGCGCGTCAAACCCATAATGACACAATCTGGCAAAGCCTACATTATCTTTGACGATACCGTTCTTGATAAATCCTATTCGTTTGTCATTGACGGCG
>JAAFHM010000622.1 GCA_013298375.1 Ignavibacteria bacterium
GCCCTACTACCTTTCGCAAGCACGTGGCGGCGAACTCGGCGTGGCAGAAAGCGGCAGCAAAGCAGGATTTTTCCCGCCACTGGTTTACTTGCGCAGCACAGGACTCACGGGCTTCCGCGAGGAAAACAACATCGGAACAACGCTCCGCACCTCGCTTTCACGCGATGGCGTAGAAACTGCGCCCTTCAACTCCACTCCGCAACCGATGTGGTCTGCTTACGGCGGAAACACTGACCCCGTTGCTTTTGTTGGCTTCACAACTGCTTCGACGCGGCTGATTATTTACGACCAAGCGCTCTACCCCGAAGGCGCGTCGTTTCCTGTCGGCATCACGCTTTCCGGCTCAACGAACCGCGAACAACTGGATATGTCGCCCGCCACAAAAGCACCTGTTGTTCACAGTCTGCCCGCCGAGCCGTCGTATGTCGCCACGAATGGCGTGGTTATTGGGCATGGCTATGCCGCAAGAGGCGTGTTTTACGGCGAAAATCCGCAAACACTGGATGGCGCACGCTTCGGTGCGGTGATTCGCCAAACGCTTGACCGCGTGAACGGGACGCACACCGCCACAACACCAATGCAGAAGCCGCTTTTGGGCGTAAGCAATTTCGTCAACGGCTTCCCCGTTATCACGAGCAGCCTCTACGACGCAAGCATCAACACCACCGCCACAACGACGCTTCAATACGACAGCGAACTCAACGACGTTATGTCGCAAATCGAGTTTCCAAGCGGTGTCTGGGGGGCGCACAATGTGGTTATCAACTGCGCAAATAGTGTTCAGACGCTTCCTGAGCGCACGGCGGATTATCAGGCTGCGGCGGGCAGCAACGGCGTTAATTGGGGGCTTCCGCATCTGAATTTCACGAGCCGCTCCAATGCACTCGTGGGCGCAAGTTCGGGAACGCTGATAGCCGGACCGGAACACGTCATCACGGCAAACGGGCATCTGCCACGTCAAGCCTTCAACCCGCGTACAGGCTTGTTTCAGCCGAGTGCGCTCTACCGCGAGACAGAGAGCGGTGCGGACAGCATCACGCCCGGAACGCTTGCCAGTGCGTATATTGACACACGACCGGATAACGCTATTTCCGAGACAAAAATTCTTGACCGCTATTACAGCACAGGAGTTGGTGCGCGTCCGAGTGTTGCTTTCAGTGGTTCATTTGACGGACGTGTTCGCACAGGCTTCCCGCAAGCATTGATAAGCGTTCCAAGCGTTTTTGGGAGAATCCAAACCACCACTGCCACCGCTCCCAACGATTTCGGACGGCGCGGCGATTGGAATAATTTTGGAGCATTGGAATTGCGTCGCGGGGCGCTGCGTGCGCCGAATCTTGCGGCAAATTACACCTTCACGCTTTCGTCAACAGCAATTCTCTCCGGCGAACAAACAAATGTCAGCTATCGCGGTGAGCGCGTTGGCACGGGCAACGCAAGGGCGCAAGTCTGCCTTTCGGACGCATCGGGAGCGGAAGCCTACCCTCGTCAAACGGCATGGAACGCCTCTGGTGTGCGGTTTGTGGGAGACAGCACCAATGGCGCAGTGGTGCGGGGTCCGGCGGGAGCGGCGCATTTATCCGGCATTCTCCAAATGGGTGAGCGCACAAACCTTGTCATTACAGGCGGCACGGGCGGTACGATTGCGGTTGCGTCAAATTCTGCACTGCTCAATTTTCGCGCTCAAAGCCTCATCAATACGGGCTTTCACGAACTCCCCGCCACACTCGGCATTCCCGGACTGACCGCAATTCCCCTAATGCCCAATGACCAATCCACCAATGACTTCGTAAGCGTCAATCCCGCTCCTGATCTGAACGGCTTCAACAACGCATGGAATCTGGATTTGCCGTATCTTGATCGCGGAGTTGAAAATTTGACGATGCTGCGCGGAACAAGCAACATTCTGACGTTGGTGGGCAATGTTTATGAAGGTCAGGTAACAACATTCAAGCCAGAATTGTCAGGTTTACAGGTGTTTTCAACGATTGCAACTGCTCGTGGCAATTTGGATTTAAACGGGCGCAATATTGAGTTAAATAGCGCAAGAGCAAGGCTTGTCGAGGCTTTTGAGCGAACAACAAAGCCGTCGGTGGTGCTGAATCGCCATGCGACTTTGCGGGCGTATATCGGCACAACGCGATTTACAGCCGTGCCACCTATTTCTTCTTCCAATGCCTCATCAATGCTTGCTTCGGGCGGTATCCCGCTTGAAACCTCACCTGCCGGGCTTGGTGCGAATATTATCCGTCTTGGTGTGTCGCCGTCGCAAGACACTATCCGTGTTCGTATTCGGCGCTGGCAAACAAGCACCTTGGCAAGACCTGTGCGCACAAATGTTGCCGCCGGAAGCCAGTTTTTACGACGTTTCTGGGACATTCAAACACGTGCCAGCATCTCAGTTGCTGCGCCACTCGGCTTGGTCTTGAATTATACCGATGCCGATGTGCCGATGGGTGCGCAAAGCGCAAATTTCAACGCTTTTCGAGGGTCAATGAATTTTTCGTCTTTCCTTGCTCAGCCGGATACGATTTTCCAAGCGGTGCGCGGGGTATTGGGCGTTATTCCGCCATCCGCCAAACAAATCGCTATTTTCAGCACCACCCAAACCACATCTGCGCAAACACTATCGGCAACGGGCAATTTCTCCGCCGACCGCGACAGCACGGGTGCGGGCTTCAATCTCTGGACGCTCGGCATACCTGCCCCAATAAGCCTCGTTCTACGCGGGCAGCGTTTCGGTGGGAAGTTTGGCGACCCGATTGGTGCGGGGTTCGAGGGTGCAGGAACGGATATTGTCGGCTTTCCGCGTCCTTTTGGGTCGTTTACGGTGGATGCGCCATTTGGCGGCATTTCGCGGGCAACGGCGGAGCAGTTCGGCGCTATTATTGGTCCTTTCAAAGCGGGCGTTCCCACATCGGCAAC
>JAAFHM010000294.1 GCA_013298375.1 Ignavibacteria bacterium
CTAAAGTGTTTGTTGCAAGAGCGTCTGCTTCCTCTTCGGTCTCCTGAAATTCCGCAATCCAATGCCCACTATTGCGCACTTCCACGCGAAGCCATTCCGCGCCGCTTTCGACCTGTTCCAACGTAACCGAAACCTCGACACGCAGCACCGTTTCTGAAGATTCCATGCCGTATTTGATAGCATTTTCCACCAACGGCTGAATGAGAAAAACGGGGACATTCAAATCAAGTGTCGCGGAATCAGCATAAACACTTGCGTCAAGCTGCTCCTCGAAACGCAATTTTTCAATATCCAGATAATGCTCGACAGCTTCAATTTCTTCGCCAAGTGCAATCGTAAGCTGCGACCCCGCATCCAGCGTGTGGCGAAGCAGTAACGAAAACTCCAGAATCATCCGTTTGGCATTGCGGGGATTTTCGCTCAAAAGTGAGCTGATGGAATTGAGGACATTGAACATAAAATGCGGATTGAGTTGATGCCGAAGCATCGCATCGGTAGCGCGTTTGCGCTCGGTGATGTCCTCCATTACCGACCAAATGCGCTCATTATCACTATGATTATCATGAGTATTTTTCAAGTCCTTGCTTGCCTCGCGGATGCCTTCGCTGTCGCCGCCGATAATCATTCCCGAAATAATCACCGAAAGTTTTTCATCATCGGCACGGCGAAGCGAATGCTCGACGGGACCGAACATTCTGCGTTGTTCCAATCCATAACAGATGAGTTCGTATAAGGATTCAGAAACAAGGCTCTGAAAGCTCGTGGTTGCTATGATTTCGGGTGAATATCCCGTAATGAGCAAAAACGCCGGGTTCACTTCCACAATGCTTCCGTCTTTTTCCCAAAGAATCATCCCAAGTGGCGAAGTCTCAAAGAGCGCACGAAACTTACGCTCGGAGCGGCGACGTTCTTCGATATTCAGAATCAATTCAGCGCGTTGTTCCTGAAGACGAGCAATACGGCGGCGATACACTTGCAGCACTGCTGCCAATGCTCCCACCACCGCAAGAACGACAAACGCCCGAAACCACCACGTCTGCCACCATGCAGGATGAACACGCAGAAGGAGTGTCGCCGTCTCAGCGTTCCACACGCCGTCCGCGTTTGCAACCTTGACCCGCAAATAGTATTCGCCCGGCGAAAGGTTTGTATAGGTTATCCATCGTTCATGCTTCGCGTCTGTCCAACCTGTATCTACGCCTTCCAAGTGCCACGAATACAAGTTCCGTTCGGGACGGGTGAACTCCAGCGCTGCCGCCTCCACGCTGAGGTTGTTCTGCCTGTGCGTCAGGTCTATCTCGCTTCGGTACGCTACCGAATACGTTGTATCTCCGCCAATATCTCGCACGTTCATAATCGCCGCAAGCGGAGGCGTGGGATTATCCCGCAGCAAATCGGGAAAAAAGCTGTTCACACCGTTTGTGCCACCAAAAAACATTTCTCCGCTTGCGCTTTGAAAATACGAGAAGCGATTAAATTCATTGCCTTGTAAGCCGTCTTCGGTGTCGTAGCGGCGAATTGCGCCTGTTTTGGGGTTATACGAACACAATCCATTGTCCGTGCTTATCCAGAGCAGTCCTGCACCATCTTCTAACATAGCATAGCAGTTATCGTGCGGCAAGCCGTTGTCTAATGTCATTTTCCGAAAAACGTCGCGTTTGCGGTCGTAGTGAGCAATGCCGCCGCCTTTGGTTGTTACCCACACGTCGCCAGAGCGGGTTGCAAGGACGGACGTAACGAAGTTGTCCCCAATGGTTAGAGGATTGCCCGCTTCGGTGGTGTACCGTCGTAAGGTTTTGCTTGCCGTGTCGTAGCGGGCAATTCCATCCATACTCGCTATCCACAAGGCTCCAAAGAGGTCTTCGCGCATCCCATGAATTTGATTGAAGGGGTACGGCATCCCTGTTTTTGGATCTCGGAGAGGAACGTATTCTCCCGCTTTTCCGGGGTCAGCGGGTACGCGCCACAAGCCTCCTTCGAGAGTGCCCATCCATACATTTCCCGCTTGGTCGCTGCTGAAGGATAAAACAAAGTCATCAACGGGCGAAAGTTTTTGCAAAGCCGGGGGAAAGTCAAGCGTACGGAATCCGAGATTGGAGCGGTTGGGGTCAAAGGTTTGCAGAGCTTTTGAGCCTACCCAAAGCGTTCCCTTCTTGTCTTGATAGATCCCTCCGATACCGTAAGCAAGTCCACCCGCTTTGCGTGGGTTCGGGTAGTATCGCTTTACCGTACCGGTTTCGCGGTCTATGGTATTCAATACACCGTCCCCACTTTTTCTTTGAATGTATGCCCAGAGAGCATTCTTGCTGTCGGCAAGCAGGGCGCGTGCATAGTTTCCGCTCAGGCTGTTGGAATCAGCAGGGTTATGCTGATAGGTTTTGAATCGCAGTTTATACGGCGCGTGTTTGCCGATATCTGTTCTGGCACTATTCGCCCCGCCATTATCAATTAGCCACACAACGCCTGATCGGTCTTCATACACGCGTTGAACATTACCACCAATACTCGCCCTTTGTCGTGGGAGTTTTCCGTAAGTACGCACAACCTGCGTACGAGGGTTGATCGTGTATAAAACGCTGTTTCCACTTTTGCCCGCTCCGATTACCCACACGCGGTCAGGCTTGACGCACTGTATCCATCGGGGGACATACTCTTCTTTCTTCAAAAACTCGCCCACAACCCGACCCTCGCGGACATTGACGGCGTAAACGCCTTTTTGGGCGTATTTCCCTGTCCACAAGGTGTCTCCCGTGCCAATCAATACGTTTGCAGCAAAGGGCAATTCAAACGGCGCACGAGTAAACGAGTCGCTCTGCTCGTCGTACCTAAACAAGAATCCGGGTTTCGCAGCGACCCAGAGCCGCCCCGAACCGTCGAGCGCAAATGATACCTCGCGGAGCGGGTACCGACCAACTACTTTCCCTGTGCTTCTGTCAAAACGAACAATTCCCGAATCGCTGGTAGCTAACCAAAAACGCCCTCCTCCGTCTTCGATGATGGAGAGTATATCCATAGCGGGCAAAGAACTTGAATCACCTCCGCGTCCGTGATACTGCGTAAACCTCTCGCGTTTGCGGTCGAAACGAGCCAAATAACCATTCGTCGCTATTGAGACCCACAGCACGCTGTCTTTATCTTCGTACAATGCTAACACTCGGTTTTTGAGAAGGGAAAAAGGGTTGCCAGCCTCGTGCGCATAGCGGCGGAACGTACCATCGTAGCGGTACAAGCCATCCGAAGTGCCAATCCACATCACGCCTTTTTTGTCCTGCAAAAGACAAATTGGCTCCACGTCGGGGTTGTAACCCTGTTCGCGGGTAAAACGCTCCACGGGGAAGTCACCATAGCCGGGCTGTGCCAAAAGGGGCAAAAACGTCGCCAACAGCGAACAGACACCGATAACAATGGAACGGCTCAACATAAAGTGGTTGAAAAGCATTGTGAAAGTATTTGCTGCAAAACTCTCCCCAGTCCTTCCAAGGCATAGAGCGGTATAAGGTTGAGAACGAAATTACCTTAAACTATCTGCACAGCCAGGAATGTCTGTGCTACGTGATAAAATCCGGCTTCGGTAGCACAGACATTCCTGTCTGTGCTTTAAGATATTACCGCCTTGATGCTTATCAGTGCCTATATTTCGGAACGCGCAGAGCGGGGAAGCAACTGCACAAATCTACATCTTTATCGCTCATCGGCAAATCCTGTTCGCGTTTGAGCCTACGCTAAAACGTGCAGAAACTCTGCTTGGTGAATACTTCTGCCCGCTTATCCTTCCTAATGCCCGCTTATCCAATTCTCATTGATTTTGTGCTGCTTTGATAAGCATATTTGCATAATGGAAACATATCTTGTCATCATAAAGCCCTTTTCGACACAGCACGGAAGAATCTACGGTGCATTTGCACCGGATATTCCGGGATGCGCCGTTACGGGGACAACGATAGAGCAAACCCTTGATTTGGTGCGCTCTTCATTGCGGTCTGCTGTGAAAAGTATGGTTTCTTCCGGGCAGATGCTGCCTGCACCTACAAGTATTGCTCATGCTGAAGAGGAGTATCGTTTCAGCATAGATAATACCGAGCAGGAGCAAATACTGATGGCACTCGTACCATGTACCGCATTCACTCCCTCACGTATGTAAACATTTCTCCTAATTTTCTTATAAATTTATATTTCAAGGTGTTACAATGGTTCACAGACACTTCCTTGCGAAAGCCCACAAATACCGTTCTTTTGCTGTCATTGCTTTAGCTTTGTTCTTGTTTACGGGGATAAGTTTTAGTCAGGGCTTGGAAGGGTATATTGTCAGTTCTTCCCAGAACACTCCGGCAGAATATAACAAAGGGCTTACATTTTATTCGGCAGTTTGGCGGTTGATTCCCAATCCCATTCAAAATTTCCAAATCGGCTTACCGGGTACGTGGATAATCCCGAACAATCGGGATAATGCGACCATTCCTCTTTGTCCCGTTGGAACGCAAGCTCGTGATAATTGGCCCGAAAGAGCGCCGACATATCAAGATGTCTTTCAAACGATAGAAGGCGGATTGGGCTGGTGGGGTCACAACAGATACCATTACGGTCCGCCAAAGTTTATCATCGGCGGTACGGCAAGTTGCTATTCGGGTTTTTTGGGGAATCCCAATTTCGGATTTAGTGGTAATGCGGCACTCCCCGATAGTTCATTGGGAATTGTCCAATTAAGTAATCGCCTTTTAATGCCGCCCGACGGCTTACCTTTTGACGGCAATCCGCATGGTGAGTTTTTAGGATATGGCTATTTGGCGCTTCCTTTGACAGAGGCAAAAACTCAGCCCCAGCCCACGGGGAACTTGAGCTGGACATTGTTTTTTAACGCTGCTAATTTCAAAGGACCTATTGCTTTTTGGCTTCCGGAAACATGGAGCGCTATCGCTAAAAATTATCCTGTCATCAATGGTCGGACGTTAGATAGCCGCTCGTTGAGGCAAGGCGATGGCGGCACAATGGAAATAAACACCGTTCCTTTGGTGAAAGCAGTTGATAGTCGAGGTAAAACCTATACAAAAATTCCACAAATTCAATTCCCGCTTCAAGAAGGCGGAAAGTCCATTTTAGTGCGGGATTTAGCATATTATTCAGATAATGCTCTCTATAATGACGTTGAGAATTGGCGGAAAGGCGGAGCTATTCCCACAGGAACAGTCAATCCGCAAGGCGTGCATTATCCGACTATTAGAACATCCAACCCTGAGTATAGGCAAGAACGTATTCCTTTGGAGGGCATCAAAGAGATGGTTACCTCAACGGTTTTTTCCGATAACTCCTTTGGATTCCAGTGGAAAAATGCCAGTGGTACGACAGCTTTTTTCCCTCAATATTTTTCCGACGAAGGCACAAAACGGGTTGTGGTAAACCCAAGTGATGTTCCCGCTTCCACCGGACTTTTAACACGTGAATTTCCCCGTGCGGTTAATTCCAACGCTCCTCGTGTCGCAGAACTCAAAGGGGCTTGGACTGCTAAAGGTCCTGCGGCGGGTCCTTTTTCAAGAAATTTGGCAGATGGTTCGGTTGTGGTGTATTACTGGTATCGTTTTATTGACCAACCTGTTTTTCAACGTAGTAGCTGGACAAACGACGAAAAATCTAGATTACAGGCTTTGGTTGAGCAAATGCACGCCAACTGGACGATTGATAAGAACTATATCGCACCGCCCAAAGCGGGCAAGCTCGTGTCGGTGGATACGAACCTGATTGTAACGCCGCCTGCCGGGTTAGAAAAGGGATATGTTCCTGTTATCGTTGGTCAATATACCCAACAAGAATACTACTGCACCATAGGACAAATTGAAACATCATTCCAGAATATTGTCGATGCTGCCACCGGACGAAATCTGAAAGAAGTACAAGTTGTCGGAGAAAATGCTCCCTATAAAATCCAATGGAGCAATGGAAGCATCGGACCTCGTGCGCCAATTCGTCCCGATGAAACCTTTCATCTCTATGTTACCGATAAATCGAATTGTAGAAAACAAATACTTTCTGCACCCGTGGCATTGCCGGAGCGTGGCGCAGACAACACCTCGTTTATAGCAGTGTGGAAGGCAGTACCGGGAGCACTAATGTACGGCATACAAGTAGCAACCGATAGCACCTTTAGAAATTTCCTACCCAACTGGCAAAATACCACGACTAC
>JAAFHM010000134.1 GCA_013298375.1 Ignavibacteria bacterium
GGGAATACGCCCCATACGCTTGATGTTGCTATTCAAAACATACTCAAATGTTTTTTCGCCGACGTTGCCAGGGATAAAACGTACCGTCAAGGACGAATCTACCGCTCCAACACCAATTGCCCCGATTGCCGTAAAATTGCGCACCACGCGAAATGACGTATCGGAAGCCTCATTACCGCTCAAGGTACGAGATTGCGCCCAAACGGCAAACGGTAAATTACCATTATTCCGAAAAGCAAGACGCACCGTGCGAGAGAGTCCGACCCGTACACAACCAACATTCACGGTAAATTTGCGATAACCGCTTGGCGTAAAGGAGGCTTGGACAGGCATAATCGGGCTGTTAGCAGCAGTGTCGGCAGTAGCGCTTTCCATATCGAATTGCTGACTAACACCAACACCGCGCAAACTCACCGACAATTCCTCTGCACCACCCGTTGAATCAATACTGCTGGCAAGGCGAATATTCGCACTATCCAACCCCAACACCTGCGGACGAAAGCGCAAGCGCATCTGCCCGCTTGCACCCACGCCATAACGCCGAGCAATAATCGCAGTATCAAATGGCACGGCACTAAAGGCGCGGTCTGCCGTAGCGGTCAGCGCTTCGATGCGTTGGTTTTGGAGCGTTGCGGCGTGGAGCGTGGAAAGATTGCGAATAAGCGTCGTATCGGTGCGCTCTACGCCAACATACACCGAATCGAAATTAACAAGCGTCCGTGCCGGAACGAGAACATTCGGCAAACGCAGAGCGCGAAGTTCGTAACTGCGGCTGATCACATCCTCCCCAGTAATCGCGCTTGTCACCTCAATCCGCAATCTTCCGCGCTTTGCTCCGGCAGGAAATTCCGTATTCGCACGATAGCGTACACCGACGAGGATGCTTGTGCCTGTTATTTCGGGAAGACTGGCGGTTTCTTGCAGTGTGGTAAATTCACGGTTATCGCCGCCAGTGTCGAGAAATGTCCGAATACGCAGGGGAAGATTGCCGACATTACGCACCAGTACACTCTGCGTGGCGCTTGACCCCGTGACAAATGCACCAAAATCGAGAACTTCTTCATCACTCGGCGGCACGGTGCGCTCAATCGTGGCATTGGCAAGTTCGGCGCGTCCGAGAAAATATATGGTATAATCTTCTAAATTTCGCCCGCGAAGGATGATAGAGTCACGATAATCGCCAATACGTGTTGGGGTAAAGATTGGTCTTGAGGTTGAGCTAACAGTCTCAATGGTCAACGGCAGATTATTCAATGGGTCGAGTGGAAATGTTGCAAAACCAAACGGACTATTCGGTGTCCGCACGACAGAATCTATCGAAAAACTGGCTTGCAGATCAGCAGCCCGGAAAAACTGGAATTGACTGTTTCTGAGCGGAAATGTCCGCGACGGAAAAACGCTCCCAACGCTTGTTCCAAAATTGATGGTGTTATTTTGTATCTGCCCCGAAACCGTCAGAACACCTGCTGCCCCCGTTCCCACAAGCCGTAAGCGAAACACACTTTCCCCACCGCCACTACTCAATGCAGGGTCATTCGTGATGATGCGCACATCAAGAGTCTGTGTGCCGAGATTGCGCGGTTGATACGTCAAAAACAGCACCAACGAATCGCCCTCGGGGTTGATAAATTGCTGAGTATTGATGGTACCCCTTGGCGAAAAAACGGTAAATGTATTGCTAGGGTCGTCCCCTTCGATGCGCACCGAAAGAGGCTCCAATCCTCGATTAAACAGCACGATACGCCGTATCTGGAGAGGACTTGTAGGGCGGAGCGAACCGAAGTCCACGACTGTATCACGAAAGGGTTGTCGTGGGCGGTCATCATTGAGGATTCGTGCGGGCTGTACGGACGCAATAGCAAAACTCGGTCGCGCCGAAAGGACGAGTTCCGGGCTGATTCGGTTAATGCGCATCAGCAGTGTATCGCTGTTATCACGGTATGCCATATTGCTATTAAAGCCTAATCTATCAACGAACACAGCTTGCACGGGCACATTTGCGCCTTGGACGGTAGTAAAATAGCGGTTGTTGGGGTTATAGACATCGCCTGTGCGGTCAGGCACGAACGCAAAACGGCGCATCTGCACGGCATCAGTAATGCGAAAATCCGTGCTTTGCGTTGCTGCCAGTAAAGGATTGGTGCGGGTTGTATTGGTGGCAAGATAGATGAGACACGGCGACGTGCTGGGCGTAGCGGCAAAGCCAGAACAATACTGCTCTGCGGCTGTGCCATTGGCATCAAGCGGCATCATTGGGCGCTGAATGCCCTGAAGCGGAGAATTATTGACAAAAAAGCGTCCATCAACAGTGATGGGCGGGTTCTGACCTTCTCCAACGATACCACGCCCTGTTACGCTCACGCTATACAGCACATTGCGAAAGAGGGTAATGTCGGATTGAGTCAGTGTCGCACGGCTGAGGGGAATGCGCATCGTGGCGCTTGTCTGCGCGAAGATTGGCTCTGTACCAAGCAGAAACAGCGCCAGTATAAAGCAAAGAAGACGTGTCGGCATGGAAAATTCCAAGAAAAGTCCAACGGAAGAATGTGGAGAGGTTTTGCGAACGTGCATTTGTACACCATTTCGCGCATTCAATAGTTACGCGAATTTACGCATTTGCCCAAGAACAACGCCAATAATGGCAACCGTGCCGGAGCCTTCGTGAAAGGAGATTGGCGGGAATGTTTTTGTCGCCGCCTCCAATTCGGAAACACCTCCCATACGCACAAAACGGCGCACCAGCAAGGTATCATGGAAAAGTGCAACAACAATATCACCCTCCGAAGCGCTAAATTGCTGCTTTGCCACAACAATATCTCCTTCGCGCAGACTTTCGGCGCTCATGCCGTCATCACCGACAATAGCCGCAAAAAGCTGTGGCGGCGGCGCATCGGGAAGCGGCGCATCGGATAGAAAAAAATCCGTGTCAATTTTGATTTGTCCACGCGGCGAAAGGAATGCCGAAAGCGGGTTCTGAGCAATTCCATCACCAACAATCACCACATTTTTTACACTTTGAAATTGATGGTTGAGCATCGGTGCCAAACTGCGGTGCATCGTTGAAGGCAGAGCGGGAGCGGTTTGTGCGATATGCTTCGGCTGAGGCATAAAATCAACGATTTGAATACCACGCGAAGCACCTTTGGTCGAGCGCCGAATATAGCCTTTGCGCTCCAACGCCACTAAATACTGCGTCACGGCATTAGTGGAAGCAAACGAAAATTTATCGCCAATTTCCTTCATCGTTGGCGGAAAACCTCGCTCTTCAGTATAATCCTGCAAAAAACGCAAGACATCATGCTGCTTGGCGGTAAGCGGTTGTTTTGTAGAATCGGGGCTGATAGTAGCTTTCATAACAAAGTAATAGACAAGAAAAACGGCTTACAAAAGGAGTTTGATGGGTGCGGGTGTATTGCTCGGCAAACTGCTATACGCTCGTGTTTGCGCGGCATCCAACGAAAACTGTGCCGTTAAGCGCTGAAGCGCTTCTGCCGTCGAGCGCAGTGATTCTGCGGTTTTGGCAACATCGCGCACTGAATAGGTGGACTGCTCGGAGACGTTCCGAATATGCTCCATACGCTGTGCAATATCGTCGCTGGCTTTGGACTGCTCTTCACTAGCGGCTGCGACATGGGTAATCGTATCGGAGACCGTCGCGGTGCGCTTAATAATCGTTTCAAGCGCTTGCGCGGCATTGGCGGCAGAGCGTTTGCCATTTTCAACCTGTTCGCGCCCGCCGTGCATTGCAGCAACAGCGCGTGCAGTCTCTTCTTGGATACGCTGAATCGTCACGGCGATTTCTTTCGTGGCTTTGGTGGTGCGCTCGGCAAGTTTGCGTACTTCATCGGCGACAACGGCAAAACCGCGACCTTGCTCGCCAGCGCGGGCGGCTTCAATAGCAGCATTGAGCGCCAGAAGGTTTGTTTGGTCGGCAATTTCCTCAATCGTTTGGATAACTTCACCAATTTGTTCGCTGGATTTACCCAGTTCTTCGATGGTTTTTGCCGAACTCATCACCACATCGGCAACAGCATTCATACCCAAAATAGTCTCCCGAACAATATTACCACCATGAAGAGCATCTTTACTTGTTTGCGTGGCTTCTGTTGCAACAAGCATGATTTGATGCGTGTTTTCGCTGATAGTGCGGGTCATTTCCTCGACGGCGGAGGCAACTTGAGATGTTTCCGCAGATTGGACGCTCAGCCCCGAAGCAAGCTGTTCGGCGGCTGTTGAAATCTGTTCGGCGGCGGCGGCTGTGGTGTCAACAGCACTCACAACCTTGCCCACAAGATTGCCCATTGTGCCGACAGCACTATTGAAGCCCTCGAACAGCCGACCAATCGTGTCACGGTGTTCGATAGCCAGTTGCATCGTCAGATCGCCCTTTGCCAAGCGTTGCATTTCGCGCAAGATTTCTTCGACTTTTTGCGAGAGATATTCTTGCTGGCGTACAGCCTCCGTGCGGGCTTGGTTGGCTTCCTGCGCGGCAGTTTCGGCGAGAATGGTTTTGGCGCGAACTTCCGAAAGAAGATTGTTGATATTCCCGGACATGGTGTTGAACGATGTTCCCAACGAACCAAGTTCGTCCGTCGAGCGCACTTTTGCTTGTGCTTCGGTATTGCCGGAAGCAAGCAGTTCTGCGGTTTTTTTCAGGTTTTGGATAGGTTTGAGCAAACTACGCAAAATGAGCCATGCGACACCAATACCGAAAATCAGCCCCACCACACCAATAAGGAGGAGCAATGTTTTGAGGCGCTGCCCCCGTGCGGCAGAGTCGTCGTAGAGCTGTTTTCCTACTTTGTCTTGAATGTCAATAATGGCAGTAATAGATTTTGCCACTTTCAAAAGAATCTGATTTTCTTCGCCGAAGTGCATGAGTTCTGCATTGGCGAATTGTTGTGAGCGACTAAGGGCTATTTTTTCATTGAAAATACGACGAAACTCTGCCAAGTCCGTGCGTAGTTGCTTGAGCGCAACCTCTTCTGCGGGAACAAGGTAAGTAGCAGCATAATCATTAATTTGCTTGTCAAAATCGGCGTTTAATGCGGCAATTTTTATTTCCACGTCTTTGATGTCAAGCATACCTTCGGTTTTGATATATGCAAGCGAGTATTCCCGCATCTCAACAAGGTCTTTGGAGGCACGATACATTTGAACGGTAGGAACAAGGCGGTCTTTGTACATCGAATCAAAATTCGGAATAATCGCATTGACAGCTTGATGCCCCGCAGCAGCACTGATGAGAATAAGCAGTAACAGCGTTCCGTAGCCAATACGAAGTTTAGTCTTTATACTGAGATTGAAAAACCATTGCATAATGAGTGTGAAAAAGTCAATATTGAGATGAGTTAGGACAATAGCGTGTGGATCAAGATTATTGTCATGGCATTTTATACTTCTTCATACATTCGGACGGATTTCACATCGCGGATTTCTTTCCGCAATATCCGTTCCACGCCGGATTTTAGCGTGATGTTTGCAGCCGCACACGTGCTACACGCTCCGCTTAACTGCACGAAAACAATTCCATTTTCGATGTGGTGAAAGGAGATTTTTCCACCATCGCGCTCAATAAGCGGGCGTATTTTTTCGTCCATAATCATTGTTACGCGCTCAAGCAATGCCTCGTTGGAAAGAGTGGGGGCGACCATAATCATTGGGAAGGTAGTGAAAAAATACTCGTTTTGCCATGAAACAATCGCAAACTAACTGTATTTTTGTTCACTTCAAAGCGCTTTTGAATGTACATTTTATGAAAAACTCTAAACATCATGCACAGTCCCTTTTTTTCGATCATTATCTGCACCTATAATCGCGCCCATCTACTTCCCCGGGCGCTTGATTCCTTGCTCGCTCAAACCGAAACGGACTGGGAAGCGATTATTGTGGATGATGGAAGTACGGATGACACACGCTCGGTAGTGATGGACTTTGTAGAGCGTGACACACGATTTCGCACTATGCACCATGAAAATCACGGCATTGGCTACTCTCGAACTGCGGGTATTTCGGCATCGCTTGGGCAGTACTGCACGTTTTTAGATTCTGATGATGAGTACATGGTAGAACACCTATCTTCACGGCGAAAGCTGCTGGAAGCCTCACCGAACCTTGATATTTTGCATGGCGGCGTAAAGGTTATTGGTAATCCGTTTGTGATTGATCGCTTTGATGCGACAAAACATATTCACATTAGCGAATGTGTCATGGAGGGGACAATGATATTGCGCCGTGAGGCGGCTTTGCGGGTCGGTGGCTTTGGCACGGAGCGCTATGGAGAAGGCGCGGCGCTTATGGAACGCGCACAAAGACTGGGCTTAATAATTGCCAAGACAGCACTGCCGACGTATGTATATCACCGAACTACCCCAGATTCTTTGTGCAGCAATTTTAAAGGATGATCCACCAAGGATACACAATGCCGAAAGAACAGAGACTTTCACAGCAAATACCGCTTGAATATTGGCTTTCCGAAGAAGGTCAAGCAATTCTTCGTGAAACGGCAACGTATTTGAACAGCACAAAAAACGATACGTTACGCGCCACAACACTTCTCCGAAAAGCAACACATTGTCGGGCAGAAATTGCTTCTGAAGCCCTTGAAATCTCGCTTTGTCGCCAAAAGGCGCGTATTTTCGGGGAATGGACGGCAGAGGGTTTCTTCACGCGGCAATCCCTCGAACAAGCCACCACACCGACAGTTGCAAATCTCCATGCCGAGAAATTCCATGCCCGCAATCATGTTCTGGAAATCTGCACCGGAGCGGGCTTCGACACAGCAGAACTCGCAAAAAATGCTCGACACGTAACAACAATCGAAGCAAATGAGCATCTTGCGGCAATGGCACGGCATAATCTCTCGTTGCAAGGCATCGCGAATGTCGAGGTTCTGTGCGGCTTGGCGGAAAATATTTGCCCAAGTCTTGATTTGACCGATTTCGATGGGCTTTGGAGCGACCCTTCGCGGCGCACAGCAAGCGGGCAGCGCATTTACACGCCGGAGGATTATACGCCAGCCCTGAGATGGCTTCAAGACTTAAAAATACACGGTCTCAAGGGAATAAAAATTGCTCCGGCGGTGAATTGCGAGGCACATCATCTTTCGGATGGCTGGCAGCGTGAATGGATTGGTTACGATACGGAATGCCGTGAACAGGTCTTGTGGCAAGGCTTCCACGATTTTTGTGATGGCTCGGCAACACTTCTTCTTTCAAGCGGAGCAAAATTTCTGTGGGAACCGCCGACTCACGCCCCAAGCATAAAGGTCTGGAACGGCGACAAAACCTTGCTTGCGGGGACATTCCTGCTTGAACCGCATGGAGCGCTCATTCGCACAGGATATTTAGCAACATATTTCGCCGAGCGCGATTGTATGCTGCTTGATGAACAGATTGCCTACGGGATTGCACTCCAAAAACCGCCACAAAGCCCTTGGTATCAGGCATTCGAGGTTTTGGAGGCACTGCCGTTTCATTATGCACGGCTCAGAGAGCGCTTGCAGGCGTACTCTTGGGGAAATCGCTTGGAAATAAAAAAGCGTGGTTTCCCGGAAATGCCGGAAGAAATTCGCAAAAAACTCAAACTGCAAGCCAGTAAAGAAGAAGGCGTGCTGATTTGTACGCGCAAAGACCAGCAGCACTGGGCTTTGTTGGCAAAGCGCGTTTGAGTGTCGCTGAGAAAGAGTTTGTGAGCAAAGATGAATTTTATGTACAAATTTCGCCCGGCTGACAAACTTCTCCTTGGAGAGTATCGGCGGGGACAACCTGATTTTGGTGAGTATTGATAAGATTTTGAGCGTTTTCCTGCTCCCATTCTTCAAAGGATTGCCGGAGAACTTCCGCAAAAACACCGACCTCCTGAGCGCCAGAGACCGCGTATTTCCTATCAAAAACAAAAAATGGCACACCTTGAATACCGAGATGCTCTGCCTCGTGAATATCCTCAGATATCGCATCAACAAACGTGTTTTCCCTCAAAACGGTACGAATTTCCTCTGCCCCAAGACCAACGTCACTACCGAGCGCAACAAGTATTTCTGGGTCTTCCAAGTCTTTGCCGTCGGTAAAATGTGCTTTTAAGAGTGCTTCTTTCATAGCATTTTGCAGACCGTGAGAATGCGCCAGATGCAAGATTTGATGAGCTTTGTGAGAATTTGCAACAATAGCCTTTTCAAAATATAGTTGAACCCCCGAACTAGCACCCATCGCTGCCACATGAGCAAACATCTGCCCTACATGGTCAAGTGACATCCCTTTTTTCGTTGCCAAAACCTCAGCATATCCTTTGCTTTGCGCTCCGGAAATATTCGGGTCAAGTTGAAAACTTTTCCATGTAACGGTAATTTTGCTTTTATGGGCAAATTGCCTGAGAGCCTCTTCAAATCGGCGTTTTCCGATGTAGCAAAAAGGACACATAATATCCGACCAGATTTCTACGTGCATGGTGCTGTTCATACCTTGGAGTTTTTTTATGATGATGAATGATTTTTGTTGTTCCACAGTACAAAACTACATAATTTTCCATCAGTATCTTACCACTACAAGTCCTTGAAAAATTGGTCGTGTCTGAAAAAGTAGAAATTGTAGAATTGAAGCGCTTTTCATTCGCATAATACACGAATGAATCAAACGCCTAAATTGCGGATATCGGAATAAGAAATACGATACGCTGTGCTTCCTACAACCAAAACATACACGACACCGCCGTAATAGAAACTTCCCACACCACGGTACAAGAAAGTGACTTTTTAGGACACAACTCTATACTCCACCAACACTTCACTTAGAGGAGATTATTATGGAAACGCCTTGGTACTCATTGCATATTTTGTCTGGGAAATTACACTGCGCACGGCATTATTTTTTGCCCAAGCTTATTAGTTTGATGTGTCTTGTTATGGCGGCATCAACGTTTTTTGCTCAAGCGCAACAATCGGCAACAAAGCAACTGGAAGATTTGTCATTGGAAGATTTGTTGAATGTAGAAATTATTTCTGCATCAAAAAAAGCCGAAAAGCTCTCCGATGCGCCAGCAACAGTCATTGTGCTTACCTCGCAAGATATTCTCAAGCGCGGCTATATCAATTTGGGAGAAATTTTAGATGACTTGCCGGGGATGGATGTTGTTCGTCCCTATGGTGATGCCTTTTTGAAGAATTATATGCGCGGCTATCGCAATACTATTGGCTCGCCGTATCTGCTCATGGTGGATAATATTATTCTGAATAATCTGTATTTCAACGAAGCTGAAGGCATGGGTTCTATCCCGATGTCGAATATTGAACGTGTTGAAGTGGTGTATGGACCTGCTTCATCGGTCTATGGACCAAACGCATTTATGGGGGTTATCAATATCATCACCTCGAAAGACAGAGACTCTTCCGGCTTCAGTTCACGCGGTCTGCTTCTTGCGGGTTCGCTCAATAGCCGTGTGGCAGATATGAACGTTATGTACAAAAACAAAGACTTTCGCGTCTCGGTAACAGGGCGATTTGATTATGGTGTAACAGATAATGTTGTTGCAGAAAATTACGAATATACAAAGACGAGTTATTTGAAAAACCGCCGACTGTGGGGCGCATTATTGGACAATCCTAATTTTGCTGGTACAGCATCGCCGCATCAAAATTCCGGCATTGACGCACGTGTATATTTCGGAAACACAGAAATCGGTTATCTGATGAATACTATGCGCACAGGATATGGATATGAATATGCAAGCGACAAAGTGCAGCCCAATGGTATCTGGTCGCGCCCGCAATGGAGTATCCATGCTCGGCACGTACAGGACTTTTCTGATAAATTCAGTTCTACGACGCTTTTGCGATACCGCGAAAGCGATGTCAGCAATGATTCTTACTTTGTCGAGGGGTACGAAGGCGATGCGCGTGGTAATCGCGTTGTTGATGTTTCATTCTGGCAAGCACTCAATAACAGCTTTTCACTCTACCAAGACTTCAATTACACCCCTTTACCCGCCCTTTCCATCAACGCGGGTCTAAAATTTGAACGCCGCGATTTACAAAAAGCATACGATATCAACTTTGGTCCATCGCTTTCGCCGGATAGTGTGCGTACTCTTTATCCTATGCCGCCGCCGATTCCGGCTATAAAGCAGTACCAAAACCGCATTTTTGTTAATGACGATGGTGCATATCTTCAGGCAAAATATCAAGTACAAAACCTCTTTGGTTCCAGCGATCGACATAATTTTATTGCGGGCTTGCGATATGATAATAACTCAGCGTATGGCGCGGCTACGACGCTGCGAGCAAGTTATGTTGGCAATTACGGTAATTTTGGAGCAAGGCTCATGTACGGACAAGCCTTCCAAGAGCCTGTCCCTCGCGTATTGTTCGGCGGGTGGCGCGGTTCTGGCAGCGACCCCAGCTTGAAACCCGAACTTTCCAATACTATCGAAGCAAGCGGCACCTATACTCAATCGAACTTCAGCGCAGTCTTGAGTTTATACAACGCCAACAGCCAAAACACGATTGTCAATGTCGTGGGGGGCGCACAGAACCTTGGCGAGCGCAGGGTCTATGGCGCGGATGTTCATCTACAAGCACGTATTCAGGTGAGTTTTTTGAAGCAGCTTTCGTTGTGGGGATATTATTCCTTCATTACCTCGCAAGAAAAACAAATT
>JAAFHM010000491.1 GCA_013298375.1 Ignavibacteria bacterium
AGACGATAGGTTGATGGAATGACTCTCATCAGCATTTTTGACAAATTTGCGCAATATCATGTAAATTTATACCACTACCGAAAAAAAATTCCTTCTGCTTGAAAACTTTGGGAGATTAGCCTGTTGATTGTATCTTACCGTAAAATAAGGATTTTATTTCTCTGAAATCCAGCATGGAATGGCATATTGGAATACGGTTTTTACCGAAGTTTCCACAGAGACCTTCCATTTGGTGAAAATTATCAACAACCTTCTTTTGCCCTCAATGTCAATAATATCAAAATTTTATCGTTTTTTTATCTTACTTTTTTTACCTTATTATGGCTATTATTAGTACAGAGACCCAAAGCAATGCAACCATAGCCACCATCACCGAAAAACGCCTTGATGCAAAAATCGCTGTTGCTTTCAAAGAGGAAATGGCAGCTCTTATCAATAGCGGGGTAACAGTTATTATCCTAGATATGGGAGGCGTTGGGTTTGTCGATAGTAGTGGTTTGGGTGCTATCGTAACAGGTTTGAAACTGCTCGGGCGCAAAGGTGATTTGCTCGTGGCGGGCGTGAAAGATGACGTAATGACGATGTTCACGCTTACCCGCATGGATAGAGTCTTTCAGATGTTTCCCACGACAAATGATGCGCTGAAAAGTCTGGAAGGCAAATAGTATGGCTTTTATCCATCTGTCCGGGGCGGGTGATTTCAACCATGTGCGTTTACTTGGCATTGCCTTCAGAGCTGTTGCTGAGACCGTTGTGCCTTCTTCGGAAGCGGCACAGCTTGAAATCGCCATTATTGAAGCGTGTAACAATATCGTGGAACACGCCTATTCGCAACAAACTGGGATTATCACGATGGATATTCAGACTACATCAGAAAAACTTATTGTTCATTTACGCGACACTGGCTCTCCCGTACCATCGGGATTACAGATTTCGGCATCGCCACGTGATTTTGATATAAGCGGTCTTGATGATTTGCCAGAAGGTGGTTTTGGGTTGTTTCTGATGGACACGATTATTGATGAACGTCGGTATTGGTCTGAAAACGGCATCAATACACTGACATTAACCAAAAAACTTCAAAACTCGTCATTATGAAAGCAAATGCCATTGAACAATTCGGCAAACAAGGTCTAATGAGCCTTTTGAATGCACAGGTGCGCTCAATAGAGGAGGGAAAAGTCGTGATTGAATGTCCTTACAGCGAAATAGTATCACAGCAACACGGCTTTTTTCATGCAGGCGTTATGACGAGTATTGTTGATACTGCTTGTGGGTTTGCGGCTTTTACGCTGATGCCCGAAGGCTACGAAGTATTATCGGTTGAGTTCAAAATGAATTTGCTCAAGCCCGCAAAGTCGGATGCTATCGTGGCTGTGGGACAAGTATTGCAAGCAGGGAAAACATTAACGGTGTGCGAGGGTTTTGTCTATGATGCAACGATGCAAAAACTCTTTGCCAAAATGACTGCGACAATGATTGCCGTTCCCTCTTCTAAATTTCTATGAACCCCGCGCAATAACAGACAAAGCAGAGGGCTAACAAGTTCCCGCGAATCAAGAGATTGAGTGATTTATTGTTCAAAAAGATATTCTTGCTTTGTGCCAATTCATGTGATTCGTGGACGTTTTGGACAGCATCTCTGACCAGTCACGGATATCTTCAATTTGAGTATTCTTAAACTCGACACACTATGAAAATACTTGTTGCTGATGACAACGAAGATATGCAAATGCTTTTATTCCAATACGTGAAAAAATGGGGGCATGAAGTCGTCATTGCACAGGATGGCGAGGAAGCCTTGCAAATTTTGGAGACAAGCGATATTCAACTTGTTATTAGTGATTGGGCAATGCCGAAAATGAGTGGGGTAGAGCTTTGCAGAGCTGTTCGGGAGCGTTTTGGGGATGAGCGCTATATCTATATTGTTCTTTTGACGGCGCGGCAAGAGCAAGAAGACCTTGTAACGGGCATGGAGGCTGGTGCAGACGATTTTATTCGTAAGCCGTTCAATAAAGACGAACTGCGTGTACGCCTTAGAGCGGGTGAGCGTGCATTGCAAATGCAACAGGTGCTTTCCGAGCAAAATAAACGACTCGAAGCCGCACAAACAGAACTTCGTAATGACCTCGAAGCTGCTGCCGTCGTCCAACGAAACTTACTTCCCAACCCCGATAAACAGCCATTTCTTGATGCGGGGTATCGTTTTGATTGGCTTTACACACCGGCTGCCTTTCTTGGCGGTGATACGTGTAATTTTATTCGTCTGGATGCAACCCATATCGGCTTTTATATGATTGATGTCGCCGGACATGGTATTCCTGCTGCTTTCAAGACCGTAATGCTCTCGCAAACGCTTTCGGCAGCAAATGGTCAGGCAGGGTTATTGAAAGACGATGTTTCCTACGCCCCGCATTGTTACATTCGCCCTCCGGCAGAGGCATTGTACGAATTGAATAATACCTCGCAAGAAGAACATAACGCCATGCACTATTTCACGATGGTTTACGGCGTGATTGATGTCAAGACCGGGCAAACAACGCTTAGTCAAGCTGGTCACCCAGCTTCCATTCTGCTACGCAACGATGGGATGATGGAAACGATTGATGTCGGGGGGGTTCCGATTGGTATGCTGGAAGGTATGATGTATGACGAGCAAGAGTTTATTCTGGGGGTTGGCGAGAGGCTTATTCTCTATACCGATGGAATTATTGAATGTGAAAATACGGCTGGCGAGCAGTTTAGTTTTGCGCGATTGCAATATCTCCTTCGGGAGCATGGCGCGAAGCCGCTCAACAACTTGATAGAAGAAATCCGCGCTGCACTGGTGGCATGGCGTGGTAGTTCTGTCTTTGATGATGATATTTCGCTCTTGATTATTGAACATTTTCAGTAATCTTTCCACCCGAAAGAGAATAGTACATACCCTATTCTAGATAGGGATAGAGATTGTCCAAAAGTTAGTTGAAATTCGTTGAAAGAAAAGAGAAAAGACAGAGGTATCTTCTAGTTGAAATTCGGTATTTTTTACCACCTCATTTTTTGGAAGAATCCTCTATGAAACCACCTGTTTTGCATCACGAAAATCTTCCGTGGCTGCTCAAACAACCGACCGACATCACATTGTCTATGCTCGAGAATCACCTTGATATTTGCCGCCTTTTGGTCAATGAAATCCTCGAAGAGGAAGTCATAGCATTGTGTGGAGAGCGATATGCGCACCAGAAGCCGCATAATGTCGCTACGGCTACAATCTTAGCTCAGTACGCATTGGTGAACACCGCTTAAATGTGAGTGTTCCCCGCGTGATTGACCAAGAGACCAAGACCATGAAGCCGCTTGAAAGCTACGCCCGTCTGCAAGACATCACGCTGGATGAGGAGTACCTGCTGCGCGGCATCATGCTTAGTCTGTCAGTACGAGACTTCGCTGACCTCAACAGCAATCCCAGCGCCCGTGCCTTAAAGAAATCCAGTGTCGATGCTGCGTTCATTGAGCGTGCCAATGAGCGTTTACGCGAGTTTGAGAACCGTCGTTTTGATGATTCCCGCTTTGTCGGTCTGTTTGTCGATGGAAAATATCTCGCTGGCGAACAAATTGTCATCGCTTTGGGCGTTACCGAACAAGGTTTCAAGATCCCTCTGGGCTTCATTCAGACCTCGACCGAAAACAGCCTGAGCATCAGCCAATTATTCCGCAGCCTCCAAAATCGTGGCTTCTCCTCCGAAGGCGGCTTATACCGTTTTGATAATAATTTCGTTATCTTGCAGAATAAAACCAACAATTTTTACAGTATTGATTCCTTGTATGTACCGTACCGACTACGTTTCTGCAATTACAGAAGATGCTGATACTCTTT
>JAAFHM010000225.1 GCA_013298375.1 Ignavibacteria bacterium
GACTACTCCAACGCTTTAGACAAGTATTTGGTTGATAAATACATTAAAGTCTATTCACAATTTGATGAACTTTCGCATAAATTGGAAACAGAGATACCACGCGCTGTTCAGGGATATGTGCTTTGTAGTTGGTATAATCACTGGTCAAGTATTTTAATTGAGGACATTTTTAAATCGCACCCAGCGGTATTGCCAACAGTTGGGCAAATTAAAAAAGTCGATTTTTTTATTGATGGAGTGCCGTTTGATTTGAAAGTGACGTATTTACCGACGAATTTTATTGAAACAAAGCGGAGAGAACGAGGTTTGCGTCCTGAATTAACGGAGTTGAAGCAGAAAGCACGACAAGCACAGATCACTTTTGCTGATAACCGCCGTAGCGATGATACATATTATGAAATTGTTGAAAAAATGAAAGAGCGCAATGATTCTTTTTGCCAAGAGGCTCTATTGGCAATCAAAAATACCCGCTTAGAAATTCTACGTGAAGTGCAAAGTAATCCCCAAATACTCATCCAGAACTTATACGAAGAGCAAGGCGAATTGCGGTTTGATGCTTCCAATAGATTGTTTCTGGTGTTGGTTGATACCGAAGACTTTGATAATTCATGGAAATTAAAGCGAAATTTGCAAGCCCTTAAACCACAAATTATGCGATATTTAGATACGTTTTCCGCTCAAGAACTGGATAATAAAAAAATTTCCTTTCGTTATCGAAATCGAACGCAAGAATACACTGCATGGAGTGATATTATTTTTGTGGTAAAATAAACTCGTCAGCTTTATTTCCTTTCGGGGCATAACGATAAATTTCGGCTGTACGCTTCTTGGGCGATCTGTCGGATGAATTTGGGCGACAATAGGAGTCAGACAACAGCGTTGATGCGGGCTTCAGTCGCCGACCCGATTTTGACACTATCATCATTATCATTCTCACGATTATGAGCGAAACTGTTCGCACGATGTTTGCCGATATTGCCCCACGTTACGATGTTGCTAATACTGCGCTATCGTTGGGGATTCATCACCTTTGGCGGCGTACGGTGGTGCGTCGTTCCCAAGTACAAGTTGGAATGCGTATTCTGGACTGTGCTACTGGCACAGGCGATTTAGCATTAGCATTCAAAAAGGCAGTCGGCAAAAGCGGTCATGTCGTTGGGACGGATTTTTGCGCCGAAATGATGGAAACTGCTCCCGAAAAAGCCCGCAAAAACGGCATGGATATTCGCTTTGAGGTTGCCGATGCGATGAATCTGCCCTATCCCGATAATTCATTTGATATTGCCAGTATTTCCTTTGGTATTCGCAATGTGGACGTACCGACACAAGCGCTGCGAGAAATGGCGCGGGTTGTCAGGCCGGGCGGACGCGTGGTGGTGTTAGAATTTGGTCAACCGCAGGGCATCGTCGGCGCTTTCTACCGTTTTTACAGCAATCACGTCATTCCATTTGTCGGTGGGATACTTTCTGGCAACCGCGAGGCGTACAGCTATCTTAATCGCACGGCGGCACAATTTCCTTCCGGTGACAATTTCGACGCAATGATGCACGAAACAGGCGCATTTGCTGGCACAAATTACAAGGCGCTCACCTTTGGTATTGCCTACGTCTATATTGGAAAAGTCTTGTAAATTGTTTTGTAAAATTTTTGAGAGAAATTGTATGGCAAAACTCACATCTCTTGCCGATTTGCAAGCACTTCTTCCGGAGGATTTTGCAGAACCAGCAACAAACGACAAGCCCGCATCCAAACTGGGCTATGACGGCAAAGCACAGCAAATTCGCATCACCAGCGAAAAACGTGCAAATAAAACCGTCACGCTTTTACGCGGCTTTCAATCGAATCCGAAAGAGTTGGAGGCGCTCACAGGTACGCTCAAAAAGCAGTGTGGTACAGGCGGGCGCGTCCTTGACAACGAAATCGAACTCCAAGGAGACCACCGCACCAAAGCCTCTTCATTCCTTGCCAAACAGGGGTTTTCTGTTAAACAATAAATCATCAATTTTCACGATTCTCTATGCACATCATTCCCGCTATTGACATTATTGACGGCAAATGTGTCCGTCTTGCACAAGGGCAGTACAACGCAAAAACTATTTACGACGAATCGCCTGTGGATGTGGCGTTGCGCTTTCAAGATGCAGGCTTTTTGCGGCTTCACGTCGTTGATCTGGATGGGGCAAAAGCAAAGCACGTGGTCAATCATCGCACCTTGGAGCAGATAACACGCCGCGCGGAGGCGCTGCACGTGGATTTTGGCGGCGGCATACAGTCGGATGATGATGTGCGCATCGCTTTTGAGTGCGGGGCGCGGCAAATCACGGCGGGCAGTGTTGCGGTGAAAAATCGGGATGCCTTTCTACGGTGGCTGGAAGAGCGGGGCGCAGCAAGCATTATCCTTGCTGCTGATGCTCGCGATGAGCGTATTGCCGTGAGTGGTTGGGAAGAAGTAACGGAAATTTCACTGATGGAATTTTTGGCAGAATACGAAGCACAAGGCGTAGAATATGCGATGTGTACCGACATCAGCAAAGACGGCATGATGCAAGGTTCCGCAAACGACCTCTATCGCCGCATTCGAGACGAGCGCCCAAAGCTGAATTTGATTGCAAGCGGCGGTGTTTCCTCCATGCACGATCTTGAAGAGCTAGAATCTATCGGCGTTTGGGGTGCAATTATTGGCAAAGCACTCTACGAGGGAACACTGACGATTGCTGATTTGAAGCGGTTTTTGTGATATTCTGCGTCCGTCACGTATTCCGTATCGAAAACTCCTACCGCCACTCAGAATCCTGACACTATAAATCCCCTAATTGCGGGCGCAAAATCATTTCTTCCGGCATCATGCGCTGTGGGAGTTCGAGCGTGGAAACCAGCGCAGCAGCTATATCTTCCGGCTGCATCATGCGGGGACGAAATTCCTCGCGGTCGCTGGCGCTCCAAATATCAGTCTCCGTCGCACCAACGAGCAAATCAATAACCTTTACGCCCTTGCTACGCAATTCTTCACGAATAACACGGTTTGCCGCTAACAGCGCCGACTTGGAAGCCGCATAAACACTACAATTAGCAAATGTTTTTTGTGCTGCTACGGAATTAAGGCTCACAATCACACCCGTGCCACGTTCAGCCATACCTCGTGCGGCGGCTTGTGCGCAAAGAAAAGCACCTTTGATATTGGCATTCAGCGAAAGCTCAATATCGTCAAGTGTGAGGTCGAGAAAGGGCTTAAATACGCCAATTCCTGCATTGTTGATAAGAATATCCACACCGCCAAACTGCTCGTGAATCAGCTTCCATGCGCTTTGGATGGAACCGGGACTCGTAACATCGCATGGCACAATAAGCGGTTCATTGGTACTACCGCTTAAAATGCGAACTTTTCCGGCGGCATCCTGTAAATCCGCTTCATTGCGCGAAGAAAGAATCAGGCGTGCGCCTTTTCCGGCAAGCGCAATCGCACTTGCCAAGCCAATTCCGCGACTTCCGCCCGTTATCCAGACAATTTTATTCAATAGTGGTGTCATCGTTATTCAACTCCCATAAATACTCGTTGAGCGGCATAGACACTGCGTCCTGCCTCAAATTTGTGTCCTAATTTTTGCAGCGCATACTCAATCGAACCTAGCACCGCCAGCATATCGGCTTCGTCGTAATAACCCAAATGCGAGGTGCGAAAAACCACGTCTTTGAGCGCGTCCTGCCCGCCGATGACAGTTACACCAAACTCATTTTTCAAAAGTTTGATAAAATCTTTACCACCCTGTTCCGGCAAATGCGCAACCGTTACCGCATGCGAAGGCGACGATCCATAAAGCGGCAAATTCACTGACTGCAAGCCGGCACGAAGTCCACGAGACAATGCTGCATGGCGCTTCCAGACATTTTCCATGCCTTCCGACATCATCATTTGCAAGGCAGACTCCAAGCCGACAAATAGCGTCACGGCTGGTGTCCACGGCGTGGAATTGTCGTGCCAGGCTTCACGAGCTTTGCGGAGGTCGAAATAGAAATTGCGCGGCTTGTGGGCATCTGCTTTTTTCCATGCACGTTCTGAAAGGGCGATAAATGCTAGTCCGGGTGGAATCATTAAGCCTTTTTGTGAACCCGTTATCACGACATCTAAGCCCCATTCGTCCATTTGGCACTCATGCGCTCCAATGGAAGTAATGCCATCAATACAAATCAACGCATCCGGCGCAATCTCACGGATAATGCCCGACATCGTGCGAATATCGGTGTAGGTTCCCGTCGAAGTTTCGCTGTGAACAAGCCAGACGCAAGCCGTATCGGGGTGCTGCTTCAACACTTCGCGCAGACGCTCTTCACTCACGGCGTTGCCCCATTCTACGGGTACATCAACGCTGTTCATGCCATAAACTGTCATCATTTTGCCCCAACGCTCGGCAAATTTACCGTTGTTGATGTTCAAGCCTTTTTCGCCCGCTTGAAATAGCGTTGAAATTGCCGCCTCCGCAGCACCCGTCCCGGAGGCTGTGAGCGACAATACGGGCTGCTTGGTGCAAAAAAGCGTCTGAAGATAAGCATTGATGCGCCCCATGAGCGCAACAAATTCGCTATGGCGGTGATGGAGTATCGGCTCTGCCATGCGCAACATCACGTGTTCGGGGATGGGCGTGGGACCGGGCGTGAAAAGACGGGGTTTTCGCATAGATTTGGTTGAGGAAAAATTATAAGCAAAAATTGTCGTCGGTCGTACTCTGCATTCGGGAGCGTTTATGGTTCAATTTGGCAATAGCGCTTCTGCAAAACTGGCAGCCCGCTTGGGAAGCGGGCTGCCAGTAAGTATATTCCAGACAAGGCGCCAAAACTCTTGGATTGTTATTTCACAATTTCTAAGAGTTCTACTTCAAAGATAAGGGTCGAATTACCCGGGATGCTTGGTGGAGCGCCCTGAGCGCCATACGCAAGGTCGGCTGGGATAAAGAGTTGATATTTTTCGCCAGTTTTCATCAACTTCAGAGCTTCTGTCCATCCTTTGATAACGCCGTTGACTGGGAACTCCGTCGGCTGACCGCGTTTGTAGGAGCTGTCGAACTCTGTGCCGTTAATAAGCGTACCTTTGTAGTGAACGCGAACGGTGGAGGTATCAACGGGAGTTTTTCCACCAGCATTTGCCTTGATAACTTTGTATTGCAAGCCGCTTGCGGTCGTCTTTACGTCGCCTTTTTTCGCATTTTCTTCAAGGAATTTTTTGCCCTGCGCGATAGCTTCTTCGGATTCTTTCGCACGTTTAGCTTGCATTTTTTGCATCAATTCTGCTTGGAATGATTGCAGAACTGTTTGCATCTGCTCATCGGTCAGTTGGATTTTGCCACCAGCCGCCATAGCATCTTTCATACCGGCAAGCAAGACGTTCAAGTCAAGGTCAATCTCTTGCTTTTTCATATTCCGCCCAATATCAACACCGATGGAATAGCTGGCGGAATCTTGTTTCGTTTTAAGTTTCGCTTTTTGTTGCGACATTGAATCGCAGGAACAGAAAAGTACACAGACTGCGATTGCCACGAAAAATCTCATAAAATCTCCGAAAAAATAATGATAAAGTGATTGCGGACAATTCCGCACCGAATGGATTGCATTAGTCAAGTAGTTCTTACTTATCGTTGCCAAGAATGAACGGCATACTTTTGCCACCACCGCCCATGATGATAACTTTGCTGTTTTGTGAATTTGCCAGTTCGCGTTGCGTTTTAATCATTTCGTATTGCAGCACTTTGTCCGTCAATGCCGAACTGAGAATATTCTGCGCATCGGCGATACCACGCGCTTCGACGCGCTTGAGTTCGGCTTCTTGCTTGCCTTTTTCCAAAACGTATTCCATACGTTGTGCATCTTGAATAGCAGTAATTTTGCGCTCAATACTTTCTTTGACGGAAGTTGGCAGGGTGATATTGCGCACCAAAAGCTGCTCCAAGACCAATCCACGCTCACGAAAATCTTTCTCAATACTGGCTCTGATATTCGTCTGGAACGCCTCGCGCTTGGTGGAGTAGAGTTCCACAGCGCTAAAGGCAACGGCGTTGTCGCGGACGCGGGTGCGGGTGAGCGGGCGGACAATTTTATTCTCAAAATCTTCGCCGATTTCACGGATAATACGCGGCGCATCTTGGGGCTGAACGCGGTACAGCACCGTCATATCTATCGCTACTTCCAGTCCGTCTGCTGCTAGAACACGAATCGCATCGTCTCCGGCTTTTTGCCCTTCATCGGTAATAGCCGACATGGTGTAATTTTTTGTTTGTGTCGAAATTTCAATCACTTGCGCAAGAGGATTGACAATACTCAGACCTTCGTACAGTACATTATCCTGCACCTTGCCAAAGACTTTTTGTACGCCAATATGTCCCGCGTCAATCTGCCGAAATGTTGCTGTGCCAGAGCCAAGAAAGGCAATAACTACGCCAACCAACGCCAGTATCCACCGCAGTTTGCGAAGGTTTTCATTGAAACCGCCCAAAATAAACCCAAGCAGCGCAATAATAATGCCGACAATGAGTAAAAACATCAGCGTTCTCCTATACAATGGTTGAAAAACGACATTTTTAGCAGAAGTTTAGATAATCCGCATCGTGTTCATCCGCATCCAGCCTACGCTTCCGTCGGCAATGCGTACTTTGCACCATTCGCCGTCGGTGCCTAAGACATCAATTTTTGTTCCTTCGTGCAGGACGAAAAGGTCTTTGGATTCTTCTTGCGGTTCGCTTTTGATAACGACGCTGCTGGCAAAAACAATGGCACTCGTCGCTTTATTCTGCTGTTGAAAGGCAAAGGTAAACATCAACACGGCAAAAAATACGAGAATCATGCCCGTTGCAAAAAGTGCTTTTTTGAGCGACGGCGACCGTACAATAAAAAACAATGCCGCAGCAATAATAAATAGCCACACTAAAACCACACCGACCAGACTCCATGCGCTTGGTGTGGCAAGTGCCACGAATAATCGCCACCATTTAATGATGAAAAACTGCGGTGCTGGGTCAATTTTATCGGTAATACGGCTTTGTGCGAGGGCTAGATTGAAATCAATGTCTTCATCGGTCGGATCGAGGCGCTGCGCCCGCTCGTAATTGAGAATGGCGGCAGCCATATTGCCGAGCTTGTAATAGCAATTACCGAGATTAAAATAAACTTCTTCCGCTTCAACACCTGAGGCAAGAATTTCTTCATACATTTGCGCTGCTCGTTGGTAATCGGCATTTTTGTACGTGTCGTTTGCTCGGGCGAATGAACGTTCAGGGCTTTGCGCCGAAAGAGTGTACGCCGATAGGACAGTAATGCTGAATGCCAGCAACACTGCTCCGAGATAGATAATACCACGATGGAGCCTACGACTATTCATGCGAAAACAAGAAATAACAAAAAGAACCGCTATACAACAAGAGAGAGGTTTTTGTACAGCCTACTAAGTTACGGAAAAAACACGAAAAAAGGAAATCGCCCTGAAAAAGTCTTAGGGCAATCGCATGAAAAAGGTAGGAAAAAGGGCTGATAATACGGAAATTTGTTCTTCTAGCCAAGCACTATTTCATCATTATTTTCGCTCTTTCTCATGCCGAAACTCTCACTCCAAGAAGCCTT
>JAAFHM010000554.1 GCA_013298375.1 Ignavibacteria bacterium
CATACATGGTCGTCGTGGAGGCGGCGGATGGGCGTGTTGTGCGGCAGCGAGTGGTGAAGCGGTAATCTTTTGTTCGTCAGATTTGCGAGGCTTTCGTTTCTTAACGAAGGTCTCGCTTTTTTTTTGTTCTCTGCTCGTCAGGCACACAGCCGCCGGACGGCGAAGAAGCCGCCCGACGGCGCGATTTTTGGCTCGTCAAGCGAGAGGGGTTTTCTGCTCGTCTAGCAAGAATTGATGAGGAGAGAACCTCGCCATCCGGCGCTTTCCTCAAGCGTCGTCGGGTGGCTTCTTCTTGCGAAGACGACGACGACTAAAGAAGCCGTCCGTGCCTTCCTGTTCTAGCTATTGCGCTTCGCCTTCAGGCATAACGGACGTATCGGGAAAATCAATAAAAAATGTAGCACCTTTGCCGAGTTCGGACTCGCACCAAATCGTTGCTCCCATTGCTTCAGCAAGGCGCTTGACGATAGATAATCCCAGTCCTGTCGAATGCTCACCGCCTGTTGGCTTTGCCGAAAGGCGGGCAAATTTGCCAAAGAGTTTTTTCTTATCGTCTTCACTAAAGCCGGGACCTTCGTCTTTCACGGCGACACGCACCTGTTTTTGCTCAGGGTGCAGCGTGGCGCGAACCCAAATACTTTTGTCATGCGGCGAGTATTTGACGGCATTGGAAACGATATTGTCCAGAATTTGAATGGTCAGCGTTGGGTCGGCATAAATCTGAATATCGCCATCGGGTATTTCCACATTGAGCGTGATATTTTTCTTTGCCGCTGCCGCTTGGTAACGGTCGGTAACGGCACTCAGAGACAGCATCAAATCTACGCCGGTGGATTGAATGACGAGTTTGCCATTTTCAATTTTGTTTACGTCCAAAAGGTTCGTAATAATCTCGAACATAAAGTTGGATGATGTTTCGATTTGATGCGCCATATCGTTGACTTCCTCGTCGGAAAGATCAATATCCTTGCGTTTGCGAATCATCTGCGCAATACCGCGAATAGAATTGAGCGGATTTTTCAAATCGTGCGCTGCAATCCCCAAAAATTCATTCTTCTCATCGTTCAGCCTCAAAAGACGCACATTTTGGTCTTCAAGCTGCTCTTGCGCTTGACGCAACGCCAAATGCACTTTTACCCGCGCAAGCAATTCCGCTTTTTTGAAAGGTTTGGTCAGATAGTCTATTGCGCCTGTATCGAAGGCTTTGGCAATGGATTCTGCGTCGGCGTGTACGGTCAGGAACACAATCGGAATATCAGCAATGGATTCCGTTGCCTTAAAATATTTACAGACTTCATACCCGTTCATTTCGGGCATATTGATGTCGAGCAGCATCAAATCAGGGTGCTGCGTTTCGGCAATTTGTATTGCTTGCTTGCCCGAATTAGCGACAAACGGCGTGTAGCCAGCGCTTTTTAAAATTGTGGAGACAATGTAGGTATTTTCTTCTACATCGTCCACGACCAAGATACGTTTGTTACTTGTTTCCATCAATTGCTTCCGACCATGAAAAGTGTTAAAAAACTATAATAATCATTATCAAGTTGCCCTTGAATACACTATCACAAGAGCATGGCAGATTCAAAGCGCCTGTCGGATAATTCCGTTTGACGCAGTGTTTCGGCGGCGGCTTTGCGCTCGTCTTCCTGCGCCTGTGGCAGTTCGACGATAAATGTTGCGCCTTTACCAAATTCCGATTCGCACCAAACGCGCCCGCCAAGCGCATCGGTTAATTTTTTGACGATGGATAATCCCAGCCCTGTCGAATGTTCGTCTGCCGTTGGCTGTGCTGATAATCGTGCAAATTTAGTAAAAAGATATGCTTTATCCTCTTCCGTTAATCCGGGACCAAAATCTTGTATCTCAATGCGAATACATTTTTCGGTATGTTCGTCCATTTGAGACTCACCAGCTTCGTCCAAACGCAGCCATTCCTCGCGTGTCCAGATACGATTAGTCTGCAAAATCAATGATTCTCGAAGACGCACAAGAATACGTTGTCCACGCGATGAATACTTGACCGCATTGGAGAGCAGATTTTCTATAATTTGAATGGTTGCATAATTGTCCGCCGAAACGAAAAGATGCTGCTCCGGCAGCGACAGCTCCAAACGGATATTTTTCAATAGTGCAGGTTGCTCAAAACGGTCAATCACACCGGAAAGCATCACGTTTGCATTGAATACCGTTTGTTGCAGCAGTAATTTACCGGATTCAATCGCATTGATATCTAACAAATTGGTAATCAACTCAAACATTCGTCGGGAGTTATCCAAAATCACTGACGAGAGCTTTTTCACCTGCTCAGGCGGAAAATCGTCATGTTGGAGCATCTCGGCAATACCTTGGATTGCGGAAACGGGATTTTTCAAATCGTGTGCCGCAATACCTAAAAACTCATTTTTTTCATTATCCAAATCCATCAACATCCGATTCTGCTCTTCAATCTCTAATTTTGCAATCCGCAATTCGGTGTTGGCTTTTGCTAATTCTGCGGCACGAACCTCCAGAAGCCGCTCTGAATCTTGCTTTAAGCGAAAGCGATTTATCAAAACGAGTAAAAGCACAATAAGTAAGACTCCGCCAGCAATCAAAATATTGCGCGTAAAAGCATATTGCTCTGTTTCTTTTTTCAGTGCGACAACTTGCTGTTCTTTGCGCTCATATTCGTACTGTGCCGAATAAATGGCGGTTTGTCGGGCGGATTCTTCCGTATAAAGTGAATCACTCGCCTCTTTGAGCAAACGGTGATATTCCAGCGATTGCGGATAATCATGCAACTGTGCAGCAGTTTCTGCCAATACCCAAAGGGCATCTTTCATCTGCTGGCGCGATTGCGACTGCTGGGCAAATTGATACGCTCTATCCGCATACTGACGAGCTTGCTGCGGTTTTCCGAGCGCTAAATACACGGACGTTATCCGCGAAAGCGTTGCACTCATATCGTGGGGCTGCTGGAAATTTTCAAAGAGCGTTAGAGCTTTGGTGTAATAGTCAATCGCCGTCCGATATTCTCCTAGAGCATAAAATGATAGACCAATGCTGGAAAGCGTTGCGGCGATATTTTCCCGTGCGTCAAGCTGTTCCCATATTTTTAGCGAGTGTAAAAGCAAGCCTAGTGATTCAGAATATTTATTTTGTAGATGCCGGACTTCCCCTAAATTACCCAGACAATATGCCAGAAGCCTGTCATCATGAGCTTTCTCAGCAATTTCTCTGGCTCGTTCTAAATACCCAGCAGCCTCTTCTGGCTTTTTTTGTAAAATAAAAATTCGCCCGATACTATTCAAAGAATGTCCGATTTCAACGGGATTCGTGCCATTTTTTTCATCCAACGACAGCGCGGTAAAAAAATGTTCGATTGCCTTGCCATAATCGCCAAGATTGCGATAACCTACGCCCAAAAATCGCTCGGCTTTGGCAATATCAGTACCAACGGCATATT
>JAAFHM010000518.1 GCA_013298375.1 Ignavibacteria bacterium
AATCTCTTTGCCCCACGCTAGAAAACTTCGAGCGCGGGCAGAGTTTGTGCCATGAAAGCCAGCCTTTTTCAAGCACCAGTTTATGAAACTCGCACACCATGCAACCTCATCACTACTCGCTTTCAGGCTCGTAGCTTGGTGATACTCAAGGATGCGTGGATTGTCGGTATCGCCGAAGATTTCCGACGTGCCAAGCTCGTGAACGGCGATTGCGAAGGCTTGGCGACTCATAACGGCTGACCTTTGCGGCGTGGCTCGTAGATAATCGTGATTTCGCGGTTATCATCGGCAATGTCGCCATTCCAGAACGAATAGACAAGTTCGTGCAGTGTGATTGCGCTGTCGGTCTCATTTTCGTTGGTGAGCGTGATATTTGCAACAGCGTAACCATTGCCCGTGCTTTGGTACGCGCCGATATTTTGAAACCAGCTTTCGTAAACGTAGGCAAAGGAATCGGGTGGAACGCTTCCGCCGTCGCACGTGGTAACGACCTGAATAGTTTGAGAACCACCGTAGGGAATCCGCACCACACTTGGTGCGGAGGTGATTTGTCCGTTCATGGTGATAGTAGTTTGTGGTGAAAAAAAAGCCGAAGCCTGTGGTGATTGAGCGGTATGCTCACGGCTTCGGCTTGATTCTTTATGCGTCATGCCGCTTCGTGTGGAACGATTACGGCAATGGCAGTTGCACAGCACCAACGGCAGCTTTCGCGGCGGTGAGCGCGGTTTTTACGTTCTCCAAAGCCGAGCGGAACGCGGCATTTGGCGTGAACTGCACTTCCCCATCAATGCCTTTTGCGACAACGATGACTTTGCCATCGGTATCGGCTTGAAGCACGTCAAACGATGCCAGAGCATCGGTGCAGTTTTTCTCCAGCGTTCCGATGGAGCGCACCGCGCTCACGAAATCTTGGAATTCGGTGAACTGGCGGTAATTGCCGTTGTCTTGCGTGGCAATACCTTCCAATTTGGTTACTTGCGATAATGCAATATCCATGATTGCATCCTTTCAATAAGTGGTGGTGAAAAGTGATATTGAACGGATGCAAAATAGTGAGGCGGGAGGCGGTATGGAAGGGATTGAAATAGACCGTTATAGAAGCGGCAAGGCACAAAACAAAATAGAGAACAATTTTTTCGTTATATCCGGCACTTGCTTGGTATTGGACGAGAGTTGTATATTAGCAATAACGATGTGCCACTGCACATTTTCCTGAAGAGCTATATGAGACTACGGATATATAGCTTCGCCAGGGGCTGACTTGCCCGTTAAAACTTCGCTTACCGTAGGCTTTCCAACGTATTCATTTTATTGTGTGTTTTCAATCAACATTTTTAACAACCTAATAATCTGGTCAATATGGATAAAGATATATTACGACTCGGCTCAGAGGCATTGAAAAAGGCTGCCTTAAATGAAGACGCGAAGAATTTTGTTCTTCAAAATGAAAGCCTTTTTACGGTATTGAAAAAGGCTGCAAATCGGTATATCGGCGGAGAAACATTAAGCGAAGCAGTTCTCTCAATAAAGCAGCTCAACGATAAAGGTTATGTGGTTACAACAGACTTTATGGGAGAGAGTATTCGTAACGAAGGGGAAGCAAATCAAGCAACAGACGAATTTATTGCATTTGCTCAAGCAGTGAAACATGAAACCCTTAATTCATCTGTTTCTTTAGACTTGTCGCACATTGGGTTACTGGTTTCCCATGATTTGACGAAACACAATCTTCAATCAATTTGCATTGAAGCAGCTACATCAAATCAGGAAGTTATTATTAGCATGGAAGGTACAGACAGGACAGACCAAATACTTGATATTTACCGAGAAACCTTAAAAACTCATCCTAACTTAGGAATAACCATTCAGGCGTACCTTCATAGAACTAAAGATGACTTCAAGGAAATACTTGGATTACCGGGAAGTATTCGATTGGTAAAGGGAGCTTATGACACTCCGAAAAATCTTTCAATGCCAAGAGGAAATCAACTGGATGAAATCTACTTACACTATGCCGAACAACTTTTGGCAAAGAATCATAAATGTGCAATTGCTTCTCATGATGAAAAAATTCATACGGAAACAGTAAAATTCATTGACAAATATCAGCCAACCGATTATGTATTAGAAAGGCTTTTGGGCATCTGCAATGAGGAATTGCAATCGTACAAGGACAGAGGGTATAACTGCCGCATTTACGTTGTTTATGGCAAGGAATGGTATTTATACGTCTGTAATCGGTGGGCTGAATATCCCCTAAATTTATTCAGAGGTTTGGCTGACATCGTTGGCTAAAATATCCTGAAAACTACGGGCGAATTCAAGTATCTCATTCCAGCTATACCATTATTTTTTATCAAGGCTTATGAAAAATCACATCAGCAGTATTACTATCTTGCTTCTTCTCAGCGTGTTAGGGATAACGGAATCCTCTGCTCAAACGGTGCTTAAAGCAATTAAAGCGGGAAGAATGATTGATGTTGAAAAAGGAGTAATTCTTGAGCAGCAAGTAATTCTTGTCGAAGGAGTGTAGTGGTCTTGTTTTTCTGGACAGTTATTTGACAAACGTTATGGGTACAGCAAGAGCTGCAAGTGCTTGAAATTCTTCTGGCGTGAGATAACTCAGCGAAGAATGCGGTCGTTTTGTGTTATACACATCGGTCAAAAACGGACCAATATGCGCCCGAGCATCATCAATATCGTCATATTCGGTCAAAGAAACTTCTTCTTCTTTGATGGTGCGCATCAGGCGTTCAGCATAGCCGTTTTCGGTGGGTTCGCCAATACTTGCCATGGAAATGGCTATACCAGCCTTTTTCAGGCGTTCTGTATAGGCAAGGGCAGCGTATTGGACACCATGGTCGGAATGATGAATACATGGTGTATGCTGGCACAGAGCCATCTCCAGGGCAGCAAGCGTGAGGGGTTGTTCCATCGTTGCTTCTAATGCCCATCCGCGAATCAGGCGCGTGTACATATCCATAATGATGGCAAGATACACAAAACCAGTGCCTAAACGGATATAGGTGATGTCCACAACCCAGATTTCATCAGTCGTTTCGGCAGTGCGATGGAGAACGAGATTCGGATATCGTTCAAAGCCATGACGACTGTTGGTGGTGCGTACAACGCGCCGCTTCGGGATATGGACAATGCCCAAACGCTGCATCGCAGTACGGACGCGGGTTCTGCCTGCCTGCGCAATGCCGCGACGTTTCAAATAGGCACTGAGCAACCGCGAACCAGCGCGGGGATGTTTGCCCGCTTCTTCGCGTAAGGCTGTATCGAAATCGGTCGTCTTTCGTGCCTCTGAGAGTGTATAACTGGTACTTCGTGCCAGTCCCAATGCCTGGCAAACGGCACTGCGCTTGAAACCATGACTCTGAACGAGATTCATAGCGACCTCCCGTTTTTGCTCCGTGTTGAGGTCGAGATGGTCGAAACTTTTTTTAAAATGCTGTTCTCTATGGTGAGCTGACCAACCAAGCGTTCAAGCCGGGCAGTGATCTCTTCATGCTCTTGTTGCGCTCGACTGCCGCCAAAAGCTGCAACGGCATTGCTCAAAAACTGCTCTTTCCATTAGACATTATCTAATACCGTTTTGATAATAATTTCGTTATCTTGCAGAATAAAACCAACAATCTTTACAGTATTGATTCCTTGTATGTACCGTACCGACTACGTTTCTGCAATTACAGAAGATGCTGATACTCTTTT
>JAAFHM010000164.1:0-4811 GCA_013298375.1 Ignavibacteria bacterium
GCTGGCGTGTATCTTGGTACGGTACGCACCAGTAGGGCAATCGCATGAAAAAAAATCTATGCCGTAGAGACAAGGCACTGCCTTGTCTCTACACATTAAACGACAAACACTGATGATAATGGAATGCTGATTTGATGCGGGTTTGAAATTTTCATGCGATTGCCCTATACGCACCAGCGCTATAAGTAGATGATTTGTGTCGGTCTGTTGCTTTTATGCAGTGTTGGGGGCAATGCCTAATGCACGGATCTGCTCTGCAAGGCGTTGTGCCTTCATCTCGGCATTATTCGCCCGAAATTTTTCGGCTTCGGCGCGTTGCTGCACAATTTGTGCGAGTTTTTTTCTGTCAGAGCAAGATTTCCATGTTCATAGCACTAACGCAGCCATGTTGCCTGCCAGACTTCGTATGCGCCTTCCCCAAATCGCTTTTTTATGTATTTTGTCGAATATTTTTTTGTAAACCAATGAACTCAACATTACCCATTGACCCGCACCATGATTTCTGTTTCCGAAGCCACCGCTCTTGTTGAACAATATACCCCCAAGCCTCAAGGCGTTTTGCGTAACCTCAGTACAGCTGCAGGATTAGTACTGGCGCAAGACTACAAAGCAAGCGAAGATTCTCCGCGCTTCACCAATAGTGCCATGGATGGCTTTGCCGTGCGCTTTGCGGATGTTCTGCCGAATATACGCTTGCGCATTACGGGCGAAAGCAGCGCTGGAAATGCTGCGCAAAGCACCCTTGCGATTGGTACGGCAATACGCATATCAACAGGAGCGCTGTTGCCATTGGGAGCAGATACCATCGTGCCTCTGGAGGATTGTTCGATGGAAGCAGACGAAATGCAGGTGCGAAAACATCCCACGCAAGGGCAGTTTGTTCGCCCTCAAGCAAGCGAATATGCCATCGGAACACCGATATTACGCAACGGGGACGAACTCACGCCCGCACGAATAGCAATGGCGGCACAGCACGGACTAACCGAACTGAGTGTTTTCGCACCGCCCAGTGTGGCGCTGCTTTCAACAGGAAATGAACTGGTAGAAGCGCACGAAACGCCCGTAGATACGCAAATCCGTAATGCCAACGTGCCAATGCTTGCGGCAGCAATCCGACAATCTGGCGCTCGTCTCTCTCATACAGCACACGCAAAGGATGATTTTGGGCAAGTATGCGAGGCACTTGCAGAAGCGGTGCGGCTTGCCGATGTGGTTGTGACAACGGGCGGCGCATCGGTGGGCGAACATGATTTTATTAAACAAGCCGCACACGTGCTTGGTTTTGAGACTGTTTTCTGGCGTATTCGCCAAAAGCCCGGAAAACCGATGTTTTTTGCCAAACGTACCCTGGAAGGCAGAATCACACTGCTATTCGGGCTGCCGGGCAACCCCGTTTCAACACTGGTGACGTTTTTATACTATGTCCAACCAACGCTTGCCCGAATGATGGGCAAAAGCCCAGCGCAACGGCGCACACAAGCGCGTATCAGCACCGACCTTGCGAATATGCACGGGCGAGTAGAATTTGTGCGTGTTTGTCTTATCAAAGAGCAGGGAAATGAAATTCCCCTTGCCGTGCCGCTTCCCAAGCAGGACTCCGCCATGCTCACATCTATGACTGAAGCCGACGGTTTTGTGTTTCTGGATGTGGAAGCAAGAGTAGAGGCGGGTTCGTTGGTCAATGTGCAGGAGTTTTAAGGAAAGGATGAAATATAAAAAAGATGACGGATAAACCTCAGAAAGCCCATGAATGCTGGCTTCTGCGAAAAAGTTTTATGGGTATTGGTCATGTAATAGATGAGAGGTTGTAATTTTACTTTGGCAAGTTGCTGACAAAGCTAGATACGAAGAGGCTTTCCAAGAAAACATCTTATCAAAAAAACGAGACTTTCGGCTTAAAGGCGCTTGAATACAAGGTTTTGATTATCTATATCCAGTATTACCAGCGTTGTCGCCTGTTTTTTCGCCTCTTTGCCCACGAAATATTGCTATCGAATAAGCCTTTTTGTTTGGGAAATTGAGACAGTCGGATATTCTTTTTGCAGATATGACCATCAACATATTGCTCTAAGCCGCATCCGAACAAGAACTTTCATGTCAATGGTAAGGTTTTAAGCGGTCAGCAGAAGAAAACACTTTTTTTGTTCCCGATGTTTTTCTCTCTGCCCCAGATTCTCTCTGGCCTAGAACTCAACTTGCCAAAGTAAAAGTAAGTAACAATGAACATTTCTGTTACAATCTGATGCCAAAAGTCGAGTTTAGAAAATTTAGAAAAGGAGAGAGGTTTGCGCACATGGCCTGACGAAGCGTGTTGTTCCACCCCTCCATTGTGGGGTATGTGTTTCGGTAATCATACACGATCGGTTGATGGAGTAACTCTCGTCAGCATTTTTGACAAATTTACTCAATATCATGTAAACCTACACCGTTGCCTAAAAATGAAAGACCCTCAAGCGTGAAGAGATGAGTTGTCCTTGCCTGTGTGGAGTTGCCGAAGGGCATCGTACAACACTCCATAACGCAAGCCTTTTGTACTCGCTTTGCAGGAGGTCGCGCCAAAAAAACGAAGTGTTTCCTCTAAAATAAGCGCTCCGGCGGGTAAAATATCGGCACGCTTGGGATGAATTGCCGGATTTTCTAAGAGTTTGGGCAGAGGAGTCGTAAGAAGTTCGTGCGTTATCCGCGAAATGTTTTCTGCGGTCATGGTGTGATGATGGATACTAGTGGAATCAAACTCCTGAAGCCCCATGTCCAACGCTGCGAGTGTGGTAAACGTTCCGCCGACACCAATGAGTTCACCGGGTTCAAATTGATCACTCTGCATAGCAGAGGCTTGGGGGAGGAAACCCAACTGGCGACGAACCTCCATCCGAGCAGCAAGAATATTTTCCTCAGCCGGTGGAAGTGACTTGAGATAACGTTCATGCAAGCGCACCGCGCCAATTTGGAGGCTCATACGGTGCTTAATGACACTACTTTCACCTGTTACATATTCTGTACTGCCGCCGCCAATGTCAATCACTGTTTTTTTGCTTAGTGATTCAGATGTACCGATAAAAGATAATCGCCCCTCCTCGTCACCGGATATTGTGCGTACTTCACATCCCAGTACCTGAGACAATTTCCCGCAAACCGCCGCGCCATTTGCCGCATCGCGGACGGCACTTGTGGCAATAGCTACCTTGTGCGTCACACCTTCTTGAACGCAAATACGCTCATACTCCTGTGCTATAACAACAGCCCGTTCAAGTGCTTCTTCTTTAATAACACCCGTCTTATCAACGCCTTCGCCTAGTCTTGCGATAGAATGAATATCGTGCAGGATATTCAGGTGTTTGTTACCTTGTTGTTCAGCTATGGTCATGAGCAGTGTATTCGTTCCTATGTCAATGGAGCATATTATCATATATCTAATGTTTACAGTGATACAGTGAGTTTAATGGCAATCCATTCACCTTCATTGATGGTTTGTATATGTGAGAAGCCACAATCTAATGCCACGCTAATAACATTGTCTTTGTCATATTTCAACAAACCAGAAACAATGAGTACTCCTTGTGTTTCTTGAAGTGCTGTGGCAAATTTTTCCATATTCTGCAACAGAAGATTCCTATGAAGATTTGCTGTAATCCCGTTGCAAACGGGGATGTCCATAACATTAATATCATTTTGTTCAATGATAATATTCGGGGGTACTGGGGTGATGTTATTATGTATGAAATTTTCACCTGTGTTCATTACTGACCATTCATCATTATCAAACGCATAAACACGCTTTGCGCCAAGCCGTAGGGCAAGAATTGCCAACAGCCCCGTGCCTGTTCCCGCATCAACCCAAAAATCCGATGGGCGAACGCTTTGCTCCAGCAAAGCCGCAACCATACGTGTTGTCTCGTGATGACCGGTTCCAAACGACATTTGCGGGTTAATCACGATTTTGAGCGGTGCGGAGACCGTTTCCTGCTTCCACGATGGCGTAATAACAATGCGTTCATTCACCCAGACGGGATCAATACTGTCTTCCCACTCTTTGTTCCAATTTTCTTCCTTGATAAGGAGAGATTTTTCCAGTATTGCGGGGACATTGAATTTGGCAAAAAGCCTCTGAAGGTGTGTTTCCGAGCGCTCTTGAAAGTCGTCGCTGCCGTCATGGAGAAAGCAAATCGTGATTTCATCATGCGCTTCGGCAATACCGAGGTGTTGTACATCGAAAAGTGCCGTATAAGCATCCTCGAAGCGTTCTTCGGGAAGAGTGTACTCGAGCGAAAGGTAGAGTTTGGTCATAGTGGAAAGAATTTGTAACTTTGTGGCTGCTTTTATGAACAATGTGCCTGATGATGATGCTCTGGCGTGTGTTGTATGTTCAAGCAATTATCTTCAACAACGAGGCAAAAGTACAACATCCTTTTATTCTTCCCAAATGACGAACCCACTTCATAAGGATTTTCTTCGCCGTTGTGTCTCAATTCGCGTCGTTGTCTCAGATGTGGACGGCACACTGACTGACGGTGGGATGTACTATTCCGCCCAAGGAGAAGCAATGAAGCGCTTTTCAGCCCATGACGGGATGGGAGTAACACTTTTACAGCGTTCTGGCATAGAAGTTGTTCTAATGACGAGCGACAAGACGGGCATATCGAAAGCGCGGGCGCGTAAATTGGGCATTAGCCGCGTACTTGAAGACATTGGCGATAAGAAACTTGCTATTAACGCATTAGCCGACTCACTTCAAGTCCCGCTTTCCGCAATTGCCTATATTGGCGATGATGTCAACGACGAAGCACCGCTTAAACTTTGTGGCGTAAGCGCGT
>JAAFHM010000164.1:4821-9699 GCA_013298375.1 Ignavibacteria bacterium
CAAGGGCGGTCACGGCGCATTTCGTGAATTTGCAGAAATGCTTCTTGCTGTTCAAGTGAAATCACGTAATTTTACTGAATAGGCAATATGAAACAGTAGAAATCTATTGTAATTAAATTCACTACAAAACACAATCACTGTTTTTATTTATCATTATTCTTCATAAAAATGTCTAACAACACTGAAGGTTCGTTCTCCAAAGGTCTCGCTGCTGGTATCGTTATCGGTGGAGCTGTTGGCGCTTTAGTAGCACTTCTATTTGCTCCGAAAAGCGGTAAAGAACTCCGTCAAGACCTCGCAGAGCGCTCCGGCGACATCTATGACAAGGCAAGCGATTTTGCGCAAGAGCAGTCCCGCAAAATGGGAGATTATGTGAACGAAGGCAAGGTTCGCGCTGATGAACTTGTGCGGACGGCTCGTCAGCAAGCCGGTTCGCTGCTTTCGGAAGCAGAGCATTTGATGAACGATGCTCGTTCTCGCGTCAGCACGGCGCAATCCGGTATTAAGGACAATGTTGGTCGCATTCAAGATGCCGCCCGTGCTGGTGCAGAGGCGTTTCAAGGCGAAATTACGCGCATGAAAAACAGCGAACACCTCTAATCTTTTTCCGCGCATCCATTACGCTGACGATTGCACGATAATTTATCCGCGAATCCGCATAATTTCTCTGAAACTTCTTTGGTTTTCGTGAGGATTTGTGCAGATTCGCGGATAATTTTTTTTGTGTTCTCGTCTTTTACGCCCCAGTCACTATGGAACTATGGTTACAAGCCGCAATTAGCCTTGCGTTGCTCTCTTTTTCTGCGCTCTGCATCTATGCCATTCTCACGCTCAAGGATGTGCGTGGCGCGTTGCGCTTAGTGCAAACCATCTCTCAGTCTCTCGAAAAACTCCCGCAAGAGTTGAAAGAACTTCGTGTGCGGCTTTTGGGAACGCTCCAAAATCTTGAGGAAACCACGAAAAATAGCGCCCTTATCACGCAAAAAATCAATCACGACCTCAATTCATCGGGCGGGATTTTTGCAGAAATAGAGGCACTGGCGGGGCAGTTGCGCAAGCTCCGCGAATTTTTGCAAACAGGTATTATTCAGCCATTGGGAAGCATTGCCGTGACTGTGAGCGCTCTGAGCAAGGGGTCGGAGGCATTTTCTGAGGCGTTGCGGAAACCGCGCAATGTGCAGCCCCCTCGAACAGATCGCTAAGATTTTCTGTTGAATTATTCTGTTCGCCCCATTATACTGTTATTTCGCCCCAAAGGATTTGATTTTCTGCTCGAAAGAATAAATCTTTGCATGATTCGTTGTTGCAATTTTTATTCACATTTCGAGGTGCGATATGATTGGTATTTCCTTCTGCCGCAATGCTATACGGCTCTTTTTTGTGGCGTTCTCCGTGCTGTTGCTTTGCGCGTTCTCTCTCCTCAAAGGGCAGTCTTTTCGCCCCACAAGCCAGAAACAGTCGATATTTATGCCGGAATTGATGACCAATCGCCGTTTGGATTATCTTGCCGATGCGACGGCTGTTGGCTGGAATCCCGCATTATTAGGGGTGCGCCCGTACTTTGACCTGACACTTGCCACATCCGTCAGTGGTAATGAATCCTCTTCAAGTGCGAAATTCGGCATATTTACGAAGTTTCTCGGCTTGGGCTTGGGATACGCTTCTAATCCCGCTATTCGCCGTTCTGGTGGCGAGTTTTATATCGGCTATGGGACACCGCTTATTGACGACGTGCTGTGGGGCGGAGCGGGGTTTCGTATGAGCTTTGCGGGGGGCGGGTATTTCGACTACAACGCTTCGATTCTCTACAAACCTCTTCCGGGCTTGCTTTTGAGCGCTTCTGCTACGACGATGAAGATGGACGAAGACACAGGAACAGACGTTGGATATACTCGGCTTGCACCCGGTATGGTGCAGGTGGTCGGCTCGGCTGCCTATTCGATAGCGCCTGATGTTACGGCACTGGCGATGCTTCGTTCCGGGTCGTGGAGTTTTCCCACACAGCCAAGCCTTGATGTGGGAGTTAGTTGGGGGATGCTCAATTCATCGGTTGTTGTGACGGGAAATATTTCTTTGCTACAACCCGCAGCACGACTGGGCTTCGAGGTTAATAGTGATATTGTTGATTTGGGATATGTACTAGGTGTTACACCTGTATCACCGATGGAGCATACGATTACTGCCCATTTTTCCGGTGATAAAGCACATACTCTTGGGCAATTACGGGGCAAACGGCTTGATGACGAATACTGCCCAGGCAGCATCAATGCGGCATTTGACGATCCCGCCGTCTTTCTTGCTGCGCTTCCGCGCCTGAATCCGATTCTAGCGGAATCGTTTGCTGATATGGGGCTGACAAAAGATTCTGCTGCATTTTTTACGGCACTGCGGACACGCTTTTACAACACGCCTCGTGCCACAGAGATATTGGCAAAACCAGATGCAGTCAATATCTCCACCGTAAAACAATACCACTGCGAATGGAAAAATACCACGTATGCTCGCTTTCCATTGGTCACGACGATTGTGCGTGTGACCGATTCGCTTGGGCGCAGTGTGCAGGGGCTTGATGCGTCCGATTTTGTTGTGCGCAGTGCTTCCAGCAAACCTACAGAGAGCGTTGTTGCCGTGCAGAGGCTTGATACGACGATAGCCGTGCCGATAGATGTGGTGATATTGATAGACTGTTCGGGGAGTATGCGCGAAAAAATCAAGGAAGTGCGGTCAAATATTGAATTTTTTGCCCGTGAATTGCAACGAAGCGGTGCAGATGCTCGTCTTGGCGGTATTTTGTATGGAATTGATATTATTGATGTTTTGCAGCCAACCGACAGGCTCGACCGCTTTGATGAATTTCTTGCCCGTGCCGAAGCCACGCAGCGCGACGAATACACACCGAATGCGTTGGACGAGCTTACCGGGATGAAGTTTCGTCCGGGCGCAGAGCGCATCGGTATTGTGATTTCAGACGAAATCATGTATTCGGGGCGAAAGCCCGCATTACGCGAGGTTTTGGCATTGCGAGAGCTGTGGGACAAGCACATTTCTCTTGTAAAAATCGTGAAACCGTGCGAGAACAACGGTGTGTCGACGGCGTACCTGACCTTAGGGCGGGAATACGATATTGCGAAACCCTTTACCGACGTTCTTACGCATATTGGCAGGGAAACAGCGATGCTTTATGCCGTCACAACAGCGCCTACCGCATTGAGCAAAACGACACAATTCGCTGGGATGGTGCGCCGCGCAGACGGTTCACCCGTTCTTGCGTCGCTTACGCTCACCGATGCCGAATCGAATGTTATCGGACCTTTTCGCACACGAGCAGACGGCACGTTTTCGCAAGCAATTATCGAAGGGCGTAAATACCGCATGGTTGTTCGGTCTGAGGACGACAACACACTTGGCGTGGTTATGCGAACACTGGATGCATCCCGTGCGAGCCTCGGCGACACTTTGCGGCAAGAGATATTCCTGCTGTCGAGGACAGTCTTGCGTGGTACGGTGCTGGATGATACCGGTGCGCCACTTCAGGCAGATATTCGCATACGCGACAATCTTGAGTACGAATTGCCCCTTGTACGCATGGATCGTAAGGCTCTTGCCAAAAACAGAGGGCAGTTTGAGGCAGCAATTGTCAGTGGCAGAAAATACACTGTAAAAATTATTCCAGCATCTGTTACACAATATGAATCACCTGAGTATGAAGTTAATACTCATGGCATTCGTACAGGTGATACACTTGATCAAAGGTTTACCGTATTTCGATTAACCCCATTTGTGACGATTCAAGGGCGTGTACGCTTTGATGATGAGTCAGCACAAGAAGAAGCATCCAGAAATTTGCGTGGTATTCCGATTGTGGTCAAAAATCAAGCAAATCAGGATGTTTTGGTGCGAACCGAGACCAATGATGAGGGTGCGTATTCCCTTCGTTTGGCGAAAGGGGTAAGCGCGGAGGTACGCATTGAGTCGAGGGGTGAGAACGCATCGGAGCGTTTTCGGATGTTTTACCGCAAAACAGATACACTATCAGTAACACAAGCCATTACTACGTTGAAAAAGCAGCGTATTGACGAGGATGCTGCGGAAGAGAATCGTGCAAGAACGGTTCTGCGGGCAACGCTTACCGAATCAATACGGAGAAATACTTCAGTTTCTCGTGCGCTTGAGATTGTGCCGATTTCTGACACCGCCACCAGTGAAAGCGCCATTCTGGACGTTCCCAAGCGTAAGGTGCGAATGCCGGAAATATCTGTTGTTCGGCTCAGTTTTGCCGATACAAAAGATGTGAAGCCTCTTTCGATTGATTCCAATGGCGTACCGCTTAATCGACCTTTTGCAGAGGAACTCGACCGTTTAGCGGCTGAAATTAAAAGCGTAGCGGGGCAACTCGCCAAGGTCGTCATCGTCGGGCATACAGACGAAACGGCATCGGATGATGCAAATCGCGCCGAAGGCTGGCAGCGTGCAGAATATGTCGTCAAGGAGTTAATACAGCGCGGCGTTGCCGAATCGCTCATTGTATCGACATCGTCGGGCAATAAGCAACTTCTGGAGCGCCGTCCCAAAGAGTCAGCAGCACTGTACCGAGCAAGATGCCGACGTGTGGCAGTTATGAAAATCTGGCGAGCGGAATAAGCTCTTGGAAATAATATCGTTACCTGAAAAACTTGGAGTGCGAACGAAATTTGCTTCCGCGAGGAGCAAACTAGGTTCGCACCTCTGTTTGACGATGGGTAATATTTTTAAAAGAATCAATCTTATGTAAAGTAATTGATTCCAGTGAAACAACTTAATGTCTTGAAATATAAAGTTACTATCCCCTTTTATTGAATCCAATACTTAATGCGAATAACCTCTAACCTCGCTTATACT
>JAAFHM010000660.1 GCA_013298375.1 Ignavibacteria bacterium
GCATACGATGGGCAATGAGTCTGAAAAAATTGGGCGAATATATATGCTTTTTGGACAAAAAAATGTCCTCGAAAAAAGCACAACAGACCGCAAAATACAAGAAAATTACGGGATGGCGATAGGAAATTTATACGCCATTGCCGCAGAAAGTCCCATCGGAAGCCTTTTATCGCCACGAGCCTTGAGTTGAGAGGATTTTGCCGCCTTGGTGGGAGTTGTTGTATAATTTCGCGCTACGACACTTTTTCCTGAAATTTTCGTATTTTCCTCTTTGCAGTTCTTCATTGCAATTCTTTTCGGCGCTGTCAGGGGGCTGCTTCGTCGGACAAGAGCCTAATAAACAGAAATTTCCCTTCGGCAGCGATGCTCTTGTTGGGAAAAGTTCTTTTCTCAAAATATTGTTGTGTCTATTCTGTCTTATGAAGCAGCTTTACTTTTGTTTCGGTGCTTGTACCAAACCCTATCGTATCTGCGTGGCGCTTGCCCTCATTGTTGCGCTGTGGCAGGGTTCTGTGCCGCTTTTCGCCCAATCATTCACTGTTTTTAATGCAAACGCAACGGACTTTCCTTTTGTCAAAGCAAAATTCTATGCGCTTGGCAAAGACGGCAGACCGATAGCAAACCTGCGCGAGCCTGATTTTACTGTATCAGAAAACGGTGTTTCGCGTGATATTGAGTCTGTGATATTTCCGATTGCGAACGATTTTGTCCCCATTTCTGCTGTTCTCACGATGGATATTTCCGGCTCAATGACAATGGACAGCCGAATTTTCCTTGCTCAAGAAGCCGCCAACGATTGGGTGCGTACGATTGCACTGGATGTGTCGGAATGTGCGCTCACCAGTTTTGATGATAATAGCTATGTGAACCACGATTTCACGCATTCTCGTACAAAACTCCTGAGTGCCGTGCAAGCTATCAAGCCACTGAACGGCACGGACTACGATAAAGGCTTTCTTGCGCCTGCCACCGGAGCGCTTTCTATCGCTCGGCGCGGTCAGAATCGGCGTGTTGTGGTCTTTCTCACCGATGGCTTAGGAGGCGGATCGGAGAAAAATATTATCGAAGCAGCCCGCAAAGATAGTATTGCGGTTTACTGCATTACGCTTGGAATGAAAATGCCGCAGGTATTGAAAAATGTTGCCGACAGTAGTGGTGGTGCGTGGTTTGAGAATATTTCCGAGCGCGAAGCGCTGCTTGCCATTTATCGCCGCATTCTTTTTCAGACGCAAAATATCCAGCCCGGAACCATTATCTGGGCAAGCAAAGCGGGATGTTCGCTGAACCGCGAGGCAACCATCAAACTCAGTTGCAATGCGCTTTCGGCGACTTCTGCCGTTCAGTACGTTGCTCCGGCAACATCGCTTGTTCGCCTTGCCACAACCCCGCGCTCACTGACCTTCCGCGACATTAGCGCTGGTAATTCTCAGGGGCAGCGCGTTACGCTAAAAGCCACCTACCAGCCCGTAACGATATTAGGTATCGAAACGAACAACCCCCGATTCAGCCTGAGCGGACTGACCTTCCCCGTGCGCATCGAATCCGAGGAATCGGTAACATTCACCGTTGGCTTCACGGGGCAAGATTCCGTACCGCAAGTGGGACGCATTGATATTCGTACCGATATGTGCGCCCCTGTGACGGTCTTTGCTCGCGCTATCTATGGAAATCGCACGTCGGCGGCTATTCAGCAAATGCGTATTACGCTACCAGAAGGCGCTTCGACGCTGTATTCCGGCGCGGATACCGTGATTGCCTGGGAAGGGCTGATGCCGTCGGACAATGTTGCCTTGGAATATAGTTTGGATGTGGGCGACTCATGGAAACTTATTGCTCCCAACGTCAATGGCTTGCGCACCGCATGGCGCGTACCGCCTGTTCCGGCGGGGCGCTTGCTGACAGGCACGGGACGACCGATGCTTGTGCGGGCGCGTCAAATCTGGGTTCCGCAGGAAATTTCCGTCGAACCTTCGGTGGCGTTGGATGCACATTTTGGAACACTTACAACAGCGCGATTTAGTAACGATGGCTCACGAATACTGACCGCAAGTGCCGACCGCACCGCGAAAATTTTCGATGCCTACACCGGAACGGTACTTCAATCCTTCGAGGGACATGGAAATATCGTGTCTTCTGCTGCCTTCAGCCCCGATGAAAAGCGTGTGTTGACAACGGGGCATGACAACACGGTTCGCATTTGGGATGCAGAAACGGGAGACCTGCTCAACACCGCTTATGGTAAGGGCTTGCGAAAATTCTTTTTTGATAAGGCAAAGATGTTCGGGTCAGAAAAATTGCAGTTTGCCAATCAAGACAATGACCGCTTTTTAGATGGCACATTTTCGCCGGACGGTACAGAAATTCTGACGACGACCGATAACGGCATGGCTGTTCGTTGGAAAGGGACGATTTTGCGTCCTGTTTCGCATATTACGATGTTTGCCGCCGGATGGATGTACTCAGCGCAATATAATCACAATGGCAGTCTAGTACTTGCCGCCGGAGGAAATTATGCTGCGCACATTTGGTCAAATGGTTCTATCAGAAGTATCAAGGAGTTTTCAGGGCATCAAGACCAAGTAACGTTTGCTTCGTTTAGCCCCGATGAAAAGCGCGTCATTACGACAAGTTTGGACAAAACGGCGAGAATTTGGGATGTGCAATCAGAGAA
>JAAFHM010000382.1 GCA_013298375.1 Ignavibacteria bacterium
AATGAATGTAGGGAGTTATAAAAGTTTTGACCACCGTCTGTTCAATGAATTATTCGCATCTTTTCCGCAAATTGATGGTCAAAATAAACTTCGCTCGGCGCAATTACCAGTGCAAATCGTCTATGCATCGCCTATTTCAGCCCTTCGCTCCATCGAAGAATTTACACCGTTACCCAAAATACGCAAGCATATTCGAGAAAGGGAATCTATTCTGGTACTACGCAACCGCTTGTATAATCTTTTTCTTTCCAGCAAGCTACTCGGTTCAACCTCAACACCGTGGGACAGCTTTGTACGAGATGTTTCTCAGATTTTAACAGGACAAGATGGCAATATTATTTTTTATATGGAAGGAGAAGATTATTCAAATTCGCCACAAGTTGATGTTTATATCAACGTTGGCGTTCAACTACGCGATACCCCTATTCCTATTGATATTTCGCTCTTAGGAAGCGGAACGTTACAGATCATTGAAACGCTTCTTGCATTACATTCTGATCACAGTGATTTTAACATTGTTCTTCTTGATGAGCCGGACTCCTATATCCATCGTGATATTCAGCAGCGCCTTCTTGAAGCAATCAGAACGCGAACAACCGATGTTCAAGTATTTATTACCACGCACAATGAGAGTTTAATTCGCAGCACAGCATTAGATGAATTATTTCATCTTCACGGTTCTTCCCAATCTCATTATACTGCACTCGTAACAAAGAAGGACGCGGATTTTACGAAAGTGGGACTTCAAGCTAACCGACGTAACGAAGTTTTTACGGATCTGGGCTACGGAACATCATTGAATCTGCTCACTGCTTTGGAGTCCGACTATCTCATTCTTCTTGAAGGCAGGTCGGATGCAGAAATACTTGATGAGGCTCTTCAATATCGCTTCATCAAGACAAAACGAGAAATAATGTACTGGATATTTCAATCTGTTGAGGAAATTTATACTGCTCTTCCCACATACAAACGCATTTTTGAGAGTATCAAAAATCAAAAATCATTGTGGCAAAAATCACTTCTGATTTTTGATAAGGATTTTCTGACCGCTCAACAGCGCATTGATACGATGCAAACATTCAAGGAAAAATTTGAGATACCAAGCTATATCTGGTCTGCACGTACTTTCGAGGGTCTTTTGTTAAAAGATGAAAACACATTCACGCGCTTGGTGATTCGATATTTGAATGATTGCGTTGATAACACTCTTCCGGACAATGAGTTAGCAGATGTTATCCGAAAAGAATGGGATAATGAACGTCAAAATATTGATCAATGGTTTCGAGACTTTTGTACGAAAGGTGGGCTTGGTCATTGGGTGAAAAAGCGGCAACAGCATTTTAACGATTTAGGATGTTCTCAAATCATGAAAGGCTCTGATCATCAATTAGCACAGGAGTTTATCAACGAGGTGAATGATGAACTCAAACAGCGAAAACTACACACTCTTGCGTCAAAAGACCATGTATCTGCGCTGATAAGTCGTATTTTTACAGCAAGCGGTCACTCTTTTAATAAAGAAGAAATTACCCGAATAACGCGATTTTTTCTGATGTCTATTCTCAGAGAGCAGAATCTTGACGATGCGCGGGCGTTGGCGCAAATGATTTCTTAAAGGCAATGGTATTTTACGTTGCTGATTTTTTTTTAAATAGGGCAGTCCAACAGCCCGATAAGAAGCGGACAGTTGGGTTCTGACCTAACCAACTACCCCCAAGCATCCTAATTCTGGAATGGAAATTGCATGATGACGAAAGCAGAATTTTCTTTTCTCCCAACGCAACAAACACTTTCAAAATATCAAAAACGTCTGTAAATTACGACGCAGCATAGAGTAAGGAAGTCGCCCGATGTGGAGGCATCGAAGAACGGCTTTTTTGACGAATACGCAAGGGCGTTGCAGCCGCTCTCAGCCTATTCTGCCGCTCCGTTTGCAAGCATAAAGAGGTTCCACTATTTTCCCATTTCCCGCATGGATTCCAAAGACTACTACCGCACTCTCGGCGTAAGCCGCACCGCTTCGGCAGACGAAGTAAAAAAAGCCTTTCGCAATCTTGCGCGGATGTACCATCCCGACACGCACCCCAACGACAAGGAAGCAGAGCGAAAGTTTAAGGAAATTAACGAGGCGTACGAGGTTCTAAGCGATGTTGACAAGCGCCGTCAGTATGACCGCTTCGGCGCAAATTGGCAGCGATTCCAAACCACAACACCATTTTCGGGTTCGCAACAGCGCCGCGCCGGACAACGCCCTGCGGGGTTTTCGTCATCATCGTCGTCGGGATCATCTGCTTCGGGCTTTGGTGCGCGGAGTAATGCGGGTGCTGCCGGTGGTGCGAAAAGCACCAATGCGGGCGGCGGGGATTTTTTCTCCGGTTTTTCGGAAAATTACGGGAGTAAAAATACGGGCGGTTTTTCTGATATTTTTGGCTCTGTTTTTGGCAAAAAACAGGATGATTCAACGATTGTTTTAGACATTTCGTTGCAAGAGGCATTTTTAGGTGTCCAAAAGACGGTCAACGTGCAGGGCAAAAAAATTCTGCTCAATATCAAACCCGGCATCGAAAGCGGTAAAAAACTCAAACTCCCAAGCCCAGCCCCACAGACTGCCACGGGAGCAGCCTCCAAGTCAATCGCCGACCTTTTTGTGCAGGTTAATATCCAGCCCGACCCCCGATTCGAGCGCAAAGGTGATGATTTGGAAACAGAAGTCAGCGTCCCACTTTATACTGCCATTTTGGGCGGTGATATTGAAATTCAGACCTTCTCCGGCAAAGTCAAAGTGAAAATTGCGCCGGAATCGCAAAGCGGCTCAAAATTGCGCTTGCGCGGCTTGGGTATGCCGCGCTACGGCGCACAAAGCGGAAGTCTCGGCACAGAGCGCGGCGATTTGTTTGCACGCCTGCTCGTGCAGGTTCCCAAGCAATTAAGCGAAAAAGAACGTGAACTCTTTCGGCAGTTAATCAAACTACGACCATTTTTGTAATACCTTTCTCCATTTTCCATTCTATTTATTTCTATGCAGTATTCGTTTCGTTCGTGCCTTTGTCTGATGCTTGTTGTTGCAGCGTTGGCTCCCGTCGCACCTTCCGCGCTATTTGCGCAGCCTGTTTTTTCTGCTGTTACGCCTCCCAATGCGATTGTTGGGGAAGTCTATCCACTATACAGGTTTCTTGCGTCCGGCGCTGGTTCGTATGCTCTTGCGCCGTCATCGCGTCCATTACCCTTGGGACTCTCTTTATCGCGCAACGGCAGACTGGAAGGGCGACCAACGCAAGTGGGGACGTATAATGGCATTATCATCCGCGCCTCTGGTTCGGTTGGATTCTCCGATTCTCGGCAAATCAGTATCATTGTGCTTCCGCCGACTGCGCCGACACTATTGCGGCTTGCAACCTCCTTCGTCGCCACTGCCGCTACTGCGACCTCCCTGCCTATTGGTCAGGCAAACGGCTTTCCTCCGCCGATATTTGCCCTTGCGCCGTCGTCGGCACCATTGCCAGATGGATTGCGTATTGCAGATAATAGAATTATTGGCTTACCGCGTCAAGGCAGTGTTACGAACAATATCATTGTTCGCGCCTCCAATCCGGGCGGTTTTGTTGATTCGCCTCCTTTTTCGCTTACCGTGCAAGGGCAAACAGCGCGTCAGGCGTTTGGTGCGCCCAATACGTCATTCGTCTTTCGTCAAGGCTTTAATGCTGGGGCCACAAGCGTTGTGCAACAGAATGGCTTTTATATTGCCGCAGGGTCATTCAGCTCATTCGATGGTCGCCCCGTACCGCCGATAATACGCATATCTCCCGAAGGAAGATTTGACAATACCTTTTCAGCACGTCAAGCGGACGGTACGCCGCTATCTATCAACTATATCCGCACAATGAAACTCCAGCCTGACGATAAAATACTTGTTGCGGGGAGTTTTAACGGTTTTTTTGATTCGGATGATAACGAGCTTTATGGTGATTTTGTTATACGGCTTTTGCCAGAAGGGATGCGGGATACCACCTTTAAAGCCATCCAATTTGATACCGAAATCATCAATGATATTGATGTACAAGCCAATGGTAATATTTGGGTTGCACTTGATGAAAGCTCTCTTATCTCCTTAGACTCTATCGGAACGTTGACAACGCGCTTTGCACCATCTCCACCTCTTGGCGGAATCCGAGGAATACGAAAATTACGCGATGGAAAAGTGATAGTTTTTAACCAATCAACGGGAATATTCCGCTACCTGCCCAATGGTCGGCGTGATACAACGTTTCGTAGCACATTTAGCAATAACAATAGCTTTTCTGATACGATTATTTGGGATATTGTTGAGCAAAAAAATGGGGATTTATTTGTTTGTGCGACCGCACCAGATGAGCTTTATGGACCATTGGTTGTTTGCTCCGTGCTGAATAACAGTGGTAGAATGATTCTCTCTCCGTCATATTTCAATACCTTTTTTGCGACCACTCCCGATCCAGATCTTCCTGATGAATTGCAAGCCAAAGAGGGTTTATATGGCGCAAGAACGGCATTAGCACTGCCGGATGGTAAATTACTCTTGGCTCTTCATGCCTCGAACAGTTTTGTTTTGTATCGGTTTAATGCCGATTACACTCTTGACACGATGTTTACGCCAAGCACAGGTCTCCCGTGGGGCTTGGGGTACAACGAAATCATCAATAACATCCAAGGAATGTTTTTCGACACCGATTTTACAGCGTGTTTGTTCGGTAATATTCGCAGTTATAGTGGTTTGGAGCAGGTCGGCATGGTGCGCATCAATACCACCGCGCAACTCCAAGGCTTGGCAGGACAAGTCCCACCAGCAGAAGCCGCTTTGGGCGCACCGTATCCGCCGTTCCGATTTAGCGCTTTTGCCGAACCTGCGCCATTTTACACGTTGGCAAAACACTCCTCGCGCCTGCCTGACGGAATGACGCTTTCCACAACAGGCGTACTTTCTGGCGTTCCGACG
>JAAFHM010000101.1 GCA_013298375.1 Ignavibacteria bacterium
CGAAAAACCCGCGCAGTATTTCGGACGATGTGATTGAATCACTGTACGAGGACACCGACGGAACAATTTGGATTGGCACAGAACATGGCGGATTGAATAGGTTCGACTCCAAAAGCGGCGTATTTACTGCTTTCAAGCATGATCCCGCCAATCCACGAAGTATTGGTGCAAACCGTGTTTACAATATGCTCCGCGATAAACAAGGAACGCTCTGGGTCAGCACCTACGGTGGCGGGCTGAATCGTCTGGATGCTGCCGATGGCTCATTTACACGCTTTCGTTATGATTCCACCAATCAAAACAGTATCAGTAACGATTTCCTCTACGGCATTGCCCAAGACAACGATGGCAATATCTGGTCAGCAACCTACGGCGGCGGTTTGAATAGATTTACTCCTGCTAACGGCAAATGGAAACGCTTTCTGCACGACCCCACAAACCCCGTCAGTCTCAGCCATAACGGGCTTCGAGCGCTTACTTTCGACCGCACGGGGCGTTTGTGGGTCAGCACTGACGGCGGTGGTGTCTGCGTTTTTGACCGCATCACCGAGCGTTTCGAGCGATATAAACATAATCCGAATGATGCTTCCACGCTGAGTGGAAATTTTACCAGAGCGCTCTTTTGCGATGCTTCCGGCATTATGTGGGTGGGAACAAATGTTGCCGGGCTGAGTTATACTGCGCCATCGGCAAATAAATTTGCCCTTTTTCGCAATGAAGCGGGTAATCTCCGCACCTTGAGCGACAACGTTGTGCGGTATATCCACGAAGCCCCCGATGGAACGATATGGTTTGGTACGGGCAATGGCGGCTTGAATGCGCTTAACCCCACGACGGGCGAATTTCAACAATGGCGACGGGATTCGTTGAAGCGCCGAACTCTCAGTAATGATGCGGTCTGGACGATTGCCGATGCGCCGAATGGTATGCTCTGGGTCGGGACGCATAACGGGCTGAACCTCTTCAATCCTCGCACTGGAGAAAGCGAGGTATTTGTCAATAAGCCCAATGACTCGACGACATTGACAGCGAATCTGGTTCGTGCCTTGCAGCCTGCGCGGGACGGTTCGCTGTGGGTGGGGTTGATACAAAATGGTGGTTTGTGCCGATTCAACCCAGCAACAAAGCGCTTTACCCGCTATCTCAATGACCCGAAAAATCCCCGTTCACTTGGCTCAAACTACGTCCGTTCGCTTGCCGAGACCCGCGATGGGCGACTCTGGGTGGGGACGTGGAGCGGCGGTTTGTGTCGGTTCGACGCGGAACGGGGCGATTTTACGGTATTCAAAACGGACATGGAGAATCCACGTGGTTTGCGCAGCAATGTGATTCGTGTGCTGTACGAAGACCGCTCCGGAACCTTGTGGGCGGGAACGCCCGACGGTTTGCACAGGCTGGATGACGCAGAAAAAGGTCTATTTACGGTCTTTACCGAATCCGACGGTTTGTCGAATAATGTGATATATTCTATTCAGGAAGACGCTGCGGGGAATTTATGGCTTGGGACAAACAAGGGTTTATGCCGCTTTAATCCTCGCACGAAAGAGTGCCGTGCTTATACGACGGCAGACGGTTTGCAGAGCAATGAGTTCAACGGCTTGGCGAGTTGTCGCACTCGTGATGGTCGGATGTATTTTGGCGGCGTGGCGGGCTTTAATAGCTTCGTTCCTGAGAATGTGCGTGATAATGCCTTTATTCCGGCGGTGGTACTGACAGAATTAAGCATTTTCAACACGCATATCCGCTTGGACACGGCAATCGAATTAGCGCACAGCATCACGGTCAGGCATGATGATAACGTGACAATAAGTTTTGCCGCACTTGATTTTACACGCCCTGTGGGTAATTCCTTTGCCTATATGCTCGAAGGGTTGGATAATCGCTGGACGGAGGCTGGCACGAAGCATGAGGCAACATACACGAGTTTGCCGCCGGGGGAGTACGTCTTTCGGGTGCGGGGCGCAAATAGCGATGGCGTGTGGAATATGGCGGGACGTAGGCTGCACATTATCGTTTTGCCGCCGTGGTGGATGACCTGGTATGTTCGCACGGCGTGTGTCTTGGCGCTTTGTGCGGCGGTTTTTGGTGTTTATCGTTGGCGCGTGTCGTATCTACACACTCGCGCTCGGGAATTGCAGCAAAAAGTCGAAGAGCAGACGCATGAGCTACGCGATGCCAATGCGGAAATATCGCGGCAGTTGGATATATTGAGTGAGCAAGCCGCGCAGATTGAAATTTCGCACACGAGTTTGCAGGAAGCGAATGAGCATTTAGAGGCTCGAAACCGTGATTTGGCGGTATTAAATACCGAAAAAAATGAGTTTCTTGGTATTGTTTCGCATGATTTGAAAAACCCGATTGGCGCAATTCGTGGGCTGGCAGAGCTAATAGAGTCAGACTATGGGGAGTTAGACCAAGTTCCGCAGATTGCAGGGCAGATTGTCAAAACATCGAACCGAATGTTGGATTTAGTGCGAAATTTATTGGACATCAACCGCTTGGAAACAGGCGGTATGGAAATGAATTTCTGCGACCTTGATATTGCACCGATGGTCGAGGGCTGCGTGATGCAGTACCAAGATGCCGCTACGCCAAAAAATATTACGATTGAATACAGCAATGAAGCCACGGACAGTACTGTTCTTGTTGACGAGCAAGCCGTGATGCAGGTTTTGGACAATATCATTTCCAATGCCGTCAAATACTCGCCGCATGGGAAAAAGGTCTTTGTTAGGATAAGGGATGAGGGCAAGGGGCAAAAGGAACAAAAGCAGCGAAATACAGATACAGCAACGCTCCCCACCCCTCATCCCCCATCCCTTCTCCCCTCTGCCTTTCTCCGCATTGAAGTACAAGATGAAGGCGAAGGAATTTCACCTGAGGATATGACGAAACTCTTTGGTAAATTTGCCCGGCTCTCTGCTCAACCTACTGGCGGCGAACACAGCACCGGTCTGGGCTTGAGCATTGTCAAAAAAATGGTGGAAGCAATGAACGGCAAGGTTTGGTGCGAGTCGGAAGTGGGGAAGGGGGCGACGTTTATTGTGGAATTTCCCCAATCGCTGCAAACAATGTAAAGATAGGCGATACGATACAACAGGTCTCCACGTATCTCTGCTCTTTCACACGGTGTGATTTTCAAATTTTTCTTCCCTGAAAAAATACTATATTACCAAGCACCCAACCTCACAGGAACATGGTTTCTTGTGAGGTTTTGCCTCTTCCATCGTATTGACTTTTGTAAACCTCTTGACTGTACGTTTTGATGATGCTTCCCATTACTGGCATTGTGCGTCTGTGTTCTCTGGTATCGCTCTGCTGTCTTGCACATATTCTCGCACCCACGTTTGCTTCCGCGCAAGACCAAGCACGTGGGCAGGCATTAGGCAAACGCTTTTTGCGCGAACAAAGCACACAGATACAAGGTTCGTTATATGGCAATGGCGCACTGAAAACTCTTCGCTTCCAACATCTCGGAAGCGAACAGGGATTGCCGCAAAATTCCGTGCGCTGTATCGTGCAAGACCGTTTGGGGTATGTGTGGTTTGGTACCGAAGATGGATTGGCGCGATTTGATGGTTATAGTTTTTTGGTTTTTCGCCACGACCCGCAGGACTCCACAACACTCGCAAATAGCTACATCAGCAAACTCTATGAAGACCGCTCTGGTACGCTCTGGGTTGGCACCAATGGCGGTGGTTTGAATCGTTTCGACCGTGCATCAGGGAAATTTACCCATTACAAAAATAACCCCGATGATTCAACCAGTTTGAGCGACAATAACATTCGGTCAATACTGGAAGATAGCGCTGGCGATTTCTGGGTTGGTACACGGGGTGGGCTTAACCGTTTTAATCGCTCTACCGGCACTGCTACTCGCTATATGCATAATCCTGCCCTTCTCTCCAGTCTGCGCAGCAATACCGTCCGTGTGGTATTGGAAGATAGCTTCGGCATATTGTGGGTCGGGAGTGATGGCGGATTGAGTCGTTTTGATCGGGCAACGGGGCAGTTTAAGCATTACCAACGTGACTCGACTAATCCTCAAAGTCTGGGTAATAATATTGTGTTGTCCATTACTGAAGAGCGTGATCAGACGGAATATTACAACGAAAAAAAGGGTGGCGCTCTTTGGGTCGGAACATGGGGCGGTGGTTTACATCGCTTTAATCGTGCAAGGGGAACATTCACGCCGTATCGCCATAACCCTTTGGATTCTTCCACGATAAGCAACAATATTATTTGGTCACTTCTGGAAGACCATCGTATGGGGCGTTTCTCCAGTGGGAGGCTTTGGGCGGGAACGTGGGGAGGTGGACTGAACTATGTTGACCGCACCACAGGAAAATTCACTCGCTTCCAACCGAATCCAGCCGAAGCAACAAGTTTAAGCAATAATCTCGTCCTTTCATTGCTGGAAGACCGAGCGGGAGAGATTTGGGTCGGCACCGGCAATGGGGGCGTAAATCGGTTTGACCCCAAGACCGAAGCATTTTTGAGCTATCAGAATAAATTTGATAATCCCAAAAGTTTGGGCAATAATGTTGTTCGTTCTCTGCTTGAAGACCATACAGGCGCAGTGTGGGTAGGCACGAGTAATGGCTTGTACCGATTGGACAAGACGACGGGAAATTTCATCGCATTCCATCACGACCCGACTCAAAAGGGAAGCATTAGTGATAACATTATTTGGTGTCTTTTGGAAGACCGTGCGGGCAATATTTGGGCTGGCACCGAGGTTGGCGGCTTGAATCGTTTTGACCGTGCGACGGGGAAATTTACGCACTACAAACATACTGAGGCGGATAAAACGAGCCTGAACAATAATGATGTCAGAGCGGTTATGGAGGATCATTTGGGCATGATTTGGGTTGGAACGCTGTGGAGTGGCTTGGATTGTTTTAACCCTGCAACGAGAACATTTCAACATTTTAAGTATAATCCCAATGATACGACCAGCCTCAGCAATAATACCATACGCGCCCTTTTGGAAGACCGTTTCGGTACGGTGTGGGCGGGAACCGGTACGGTAGGGCTTAATAGGTATAATCGTGCCACCGGAAAATTCACCCGATTTGTTCATAATCCGTCTGTCCCAACGAGTTTAAGCAATAATATCGTGCGTTGCCTTTTGGAAGATAGGCGTGGAACGCTCTGGGTTGGTACTCATGGCGGTCTGAACCGTTTTGATGCGGCAACGGGGACGTTTACGGTCTTCACCGAAAAAGATGGCTTGCCGAATAATGTGATTTATGGTATCATGGACGACGAACAAGGAAATCTCTGGCTCAGTACGAACAAGGGGCTTTGCCGATTTAACCCTGAGCGCCGTACCGTAACAAATTTTGATAAGCGCGATGGTTTGCAAGATAATGAATTTAACGGCGGGGCGTATGCACGCGGGCGCGGTGGGAGGATGTATTTTGGTGGTATCAACGGCTTCAATGAATTTCGCCCTGCCGCTATTACGACCGATACCGTGCCTCCGACTATTCTGCTCACAATGTTTCGGAAATTCAATCGCCCAGCCTCGTTGGATTCAGCGATTGAGGTAAAAAAAGTCATTACGCTGCCCTACAACGAAAACAGTATTGGCTTTGAATTTGTCGCTATGAGTTTTCGCAACGCCGAACGGAATTTATACAGCTATAAACTGGACGGTTTTGACAAAGACTGGTCTATCGCTGGAACAGAGCGCAAAGCCACCTACACCAATCTCGAACCCGGCGAGTACGTCTTTCGAGTGCGTGGCAGCAACAGCGACCAACTTTGGAATATGACGGGAGCAACAGTGCAGATTCGGATTCTTTCACCTTGGTGGCGCACGTGGTGGGCGTATAGCCTTTATGCGCTCGGCGGTGTTGCTCTTTTCACGCTTCTGAGCATTCTTATCCAAAGGCGGCGCATTCGGCATTTGCGGGAACGCCAGAAAGCACGCGAGGACGAATTGATGCGCCGTTCAAACGCCAAACTTACCGCCGCTAACGATGAAATCATGCGCCAACAGCAGCTTGTTCTCCAACAAAATGAGCATTTGCAAGAGCTGAACAAGGAAAAAAGCGAGGTTTTGGATATCGTCGCCCATGATTTGAAAAGCCCTCTGAGCGGTGTGCGGAATCTTGCTGCTCTGATGGAAGAATATGCCGAATCGCTTGCGAAAGATGATATTACGCGCTATGCCGGGATGATTCACCAGTCCTCGACGCGAATGTTCCAAATTGTGCGGAGTTTGCTGGATGTCAATACGCTGGAACAAGGCGGCATGAAGCCGTTTTTTGAGGAAATAGATTGCGCCGAGATGCTGCGCCCGCTTGTTGCGGAATATCAGGAACGTGCGGCGAAAAAATCACTGACGTTGCATTACGAAGAGCCAGTACATATCACGGTTTTCGCCGATGAAGGACTGCTTCGGCAAGTGGTGGATAATCTTCTTTCCAATGCCGTCAAATACTCTCCACCGAACAAGCGTGTTTGGCTCACGGTTGAGAAACGCGATAGTGCGGGTATTCAGTCAGAGAGTGGCAGTATAGAGATTGTACAAATTTCTGTGCGCGATGAAGGTCAGGGATTTCGGGAGACAGAAAAAGACAAACTGTTTGGTAAATTTGCTCGCCTTTCTGCACAACCAACAGGCGGCGAACACAGCACGGGACTGGGCTTGAGCATCGTCAAGAAAATGGTGGAGGCGATGAACGGCAAGGTTTGGTGCGAGTCGGAATTTGGCAAGGGCGCGACGTTTATTGTGGAATTGCCGAAAAAGTCATAAATTCATAAAGGTTGAATCACGGATTCAAGAAACAATACTTTTCAACAAATACAGAAAGATGTCAATGCACTCGTTTTATGTTTTTTCTCCGAATGGGCTTCCTTTAAATGTTGTTCTTCCTGCACTAGTTGGTAATATAGCTTGGATAACCGCTTACACTATTCTCATTTTCCGCGCACAAAAAAATCAATTTATTGAAATCCCAATCTTGATCATTACAGGGAATTTAGTTTGGGAAGCACTTTATGGCTTTGTTTTACCAGCAAGTCCGGTTCTTAATCCTATTATTCATTATGAGATCAAGGTATGGTGCATCCTTGATTGTGCAATATTATTTTTTGCAATAAAGTATGCTAAAAACTCTATTTCTACCCCTCTTATACTAAAATATATCAAGCCAATAAGCTTTTTATTGATAGTTTTTTGGACGGGTATTATTTATGCAATAGCGGAATCAGGGATAAGTGAGAATGCAATTTACCCCAACCAAGATCTTGTGAGAGAAGCTGCCTCTGCGTACATCCTTAATGTGATTATTTCAGTAATGTATATTTTTCAATATTTACAGTTGTACAATCAACATAAATTTTTACCTTCGGTTGCTTGGTTAAAGATGGTAGGAACAGGGCTTACAACTTTTTCAGTCTATATCAACAAACCTTTCAATTTATTGCTTTTTGTGATGGGGATAATCGTGCTGGTTGCCGATATTCTGTATATCGTACTGCTCAAAGTTTTGCCAAACGTTTTGATTTCACCACCAAAAATGAGTACGGTGATACCAACGAGGACATTCCGAAATTATAATGCCAAGAAATATTTATCCAAAAGTCAGTGGGAATAGAATTGATTTACTTGGGTTATGAGCAAGCAATCATGCAGGTTATAGACAATCTCATCTCTAATGCCCTTAAATATTCGCCATTTGATACAACGATTACAATCCGCGTCAAAGCAAAGAGTGATAATGTTCGGCTTGAAGTAGAGGACGAAGGACCGGGTATATCGGAAGAAGAAATGCCGAAACTTTTCGGTAAATTTGCCCGACTTTCTGCCCAGCCAACAGGCGGCGAACACAGCACGGGACTGGGCTTGAGCATTGTCAAAAAAATGGTCGAGGCGATGAATGGCAAAGTGTGGTGTGAGTCGGAGCCGGGCAAAGGCGCGACGTTTATTGTGGAATTGCCATTGATAGCAGATTGACATACTCTTTAATGGTGATGCTTTTTGAGCATAATCACAAGAGGATATGACGGGGGATTTCGTAAATTTGCATTGTTATCCGCTACGCCGTCAACTGATAATGGTCGTTTTGTATTGCCGCAGAATGTTTTCTAAGAAATGATGCACAAACACTTTTCATCCGCTCCTCCGCATGACGAGATTAGCCGCTTGCAACGCTTGTATCTCCTTGCTCTTGGGGTCATTGTTGGTATGGCAATTATTGGACAAACCGCCATTCAATTAACCTTGCGAAACGACGAAACAAATTCGCGTATCGTCAATATTGCCGGTCGGCAACGAATGGTAAGTCAAAAACTCTGCAAAATTGCCGCTCAACTCGCTTTTGTCGAATACCCACCCCAACGCCAAACTCTCCAAGACTTACAGGCATCGCTGGTATTGTGGAAACAATCCCACTACGGCTTACAGCACGGCGACGCAGCGCTAAAGATTCCACAAGGAAAAAATAGTGACACCGTTCAGGCGATGTTTACCCGTATTGAGCCAACATTTCATTTGATGGATAGCCTTGCCCAATCTCTTTGCCGGGGATCGCTTGATACCGCATTGCGTCAAGAATCTCAAGCGCAAGCGCGACTTCTTTTTGCTCAATCCGATATGTTTTTATCCCGGATGGATGCCATTGTTTTCCAATATGACGAAGAATTTCGTGCTGCCATTGGTTGGTTACAAATACTTGAAGGGGCGATTTTTCTTGTCACCTTCTCCGCATTAGGATTTGTTTCAGTAGTTGTGTTTCGCCCAGCAGTGCGGCATTTGCGTCAAACAGTACTTTCCCTCGAAAAGACGAATCAGGATTTAGCATACAGCAATGATATATTGACACGTCAGCAAGCCGTATTGGAGGATCAAGCACTCGAATTGGAAACCATGAACACGCAAGCGCAAGAGATGAATATTGAAATGGAGCAGCACCGAAGCGTCTTGCAAAAGCAGATGTTTGAACTGGAAACAATGTACCGGGAACTCCAAGAAGCACGGCGATCACAGTCGGAGTTTTTGGCAAATCTTTCCCATGAACTGCGTACACCGATGTCAGCAATTATCGGCTTTACGGAAATCTTACTTACTGATTTTATATCTGAGGCTGGCAAGCCTTTTGGTGAGCGCGTACTTCATAGTGCGAATATTTTGCTGGTGATGCTCAATGACTTGATAGATTTTGCCTATATTGAGGCGGGATTGTTCGAGATACATCGTGAGTTGCAGCCTCTTGAGCCGATTATTGCGAGTGTCAGTCAATTGATGAGGTTCGATGCAGAAGCAAAACACTTAACACTGACCTACACCATCTCTCCCGACGTACCAGCATTGATGTCGTTTGATGAGCGCCGCTTTCGGCAAATTTTGTTCAGCCTTCTCAGTAATGCCGTGAAATTTACGGAAATAGGCGGCGTGGAACTTCGCGTACTTTTCGATGTGAACTCACATACACTGCGGTTTGAAATTCAGGACACGGGAATTGGCATTGCACCCGACCAACAAGAGCGAGTCTTTAAGCCATTTGTCCAGCATGATGGCTCGTCAACACGCAAATATGGCGGCATCGGCGTAGGGCTGGCACTGGTCAAACGCATTGTCACGCTCAAAGGCGGACGAATGTGGCTAGAAAGCACCATAGGTAAAGGCACGACCGTTGTTGTGGAATTGCCGCGTGGAGCTTTTGCTCCCGCCGAATGAGGTTTGAGGGCGCGAAATTACTGAATTACTTGAGCCATTTGCAACAACTCCGCCGACATTTGCTGGGATTCGTTTTTGAGTTGCTGTCGATGCACGATAATACTAGCTTTGCCATTTTTTGTTCCTAATGCTATTGAGGCTTTCCCATTGCGTGCCAGTGTTGGTATGCCCGTGATAGACAGGATGCGGAACTGCGCACAAATCTTCTCTGCCGTCAGAACACCCTGCGAAATATAGACCGCTTGCACATCATCAATATTCTGCTCCAATGCCGCTTCGGGAACAGCAACAGCGCTCATACCTTGCGCCTGAAATGCCGCAACAATACCGTCTTTGGTATCTGCCGAAACCGAGCTATAGACCACAACCACTTTCAGCTTTTTTTTGCCTTCAAACGATTTATTAAACAGGAAAATTCGGCGAAAAATTTCTGCTTGGGTCTCCACGCGAATTGGCATTTCTTGTGCCGCGAGATAGTCCGATGCACCTAAAAGCGCCGTAAAAACAAGGACGGTAAGCAAGATAATTCTATTGAAAATCGATGGGAAACGCATACGCCAAACCCGCCCGACGGCAGCGTTTTTGCACTCCTCAGCCGCCGGACGGGAAGAATACATTGTCGTTGCCGAATAGAGTATATTTTTCATTGCGATTCCCCCCAACCCTTGATATTGACTTGTACGCCGACCGTCGCCCGAAACGGCACCTGCGGCACGCCGCGCAAAAACTCTTGTTCTCCGGCGTTTGGCTTACCGACAGCTTCAGGATTCGTCAAATCCGTGACGGTGCGGTAACGCGAATCCAGCGCGTTGTCAATGCGCACAAATGCTTCCAACCACGACAAGAAGCCATATCGCGCCGTGAGGTTGAGCAACGTATAGCCATCAATCGTCTGGCGTTTTTCCGGCGCTGCGGCTTGGAATGCCGACGTGCGCTGGCGGTCTTGCCAAATCACGCGGGCGCTTAGGTGAAATTTTTCGTAGGAAAACTGCACACCGCCTTTGAAGCTGAAAGGCGACACGTAGGGCGTTTCCCGTAAAGCGCTGTTATCGCCCGAAAGACTCACCAAACCGTCAATCCACGAAAGCGCTCCGAACAATTCTAACCGTGTAGATTGGTTGCGCAGCGCAATATAACTTGCGTTCAGCGTTGCGCCGTAGGTGTCTTGCCGCCCTTGATTGACGTAAATAATAATCGTCGAAACCGGATAGCCTTTGTAGCGCCCACCGTAGATGTTCAGCGATGTAGCATCCGGCACTTCGCGGAATAAGCCCGTAAGCGTTGTGTAGAAGCCGGTGAAGGTTAAACTCAGGTCATCGGTCAAAAATGACGAAATATTGATTTCGGCGGTTTGTGAGGAAATGGGGCGCAAATTCGGGTTTGCTAACTTCCAGAACCCGCTTGAATACGAGTTGCTGGTAGAGTCGTAGGAAAATGCGCCAAACTGCTCAAAAGCATAGCGCGGAGCCGCGCCTAAATACGCCGTTCCATACATTGCTTTTGCAGTAAACTGGCGCGAAGGCGACCACACAACGCCCAGACGCGGGTTGAACGACGCACCAAACCGCGAGTTTGCGTCATAGCGCCCGCCTGCCGTCAACGTCAGCGTCGTCAGAGGTTGCCACTGCACCTGAGCAAAACCGCCAATGTTGAAAAAGGGAATCCGAAAGACATCCGCCGCAATGCCAAGCGGATTTCGCGCATTGGTCGTTCCGAAAAGCCGCCCCTCCAAATAGTTTAACCCGACGCTGGTAATCATCGGATTCAGAAGGTCGGCAGTTTTGGGGACGGACAAGAAATTTTCGCCCGTGATGCTGCCGCTTATCGTCAAATTCTCGGTCAAAGCGTGTTGGACAAGCTGCTCCGCCTTGAGCATTGAACCAAAAGCATATTTGTAGCCGGGTCCTAAATCATTGAACAAATTGCGATAATTTGATTGAGGGTCGAGGTCGTATTGGCTGTAAATCAAGGAGGAAATAAGCGTCGTGCGCCCAATCGTGGTTTGGAATGTGCCGGAGAACATTGTCAAGTTGGGTGCAAAAAAAACATCATCGTTGTACACGCCATTGTACTGCGGATACCCCCAATTCGTGCTGGCTTTGGCACTGCTCCGAAAAAAGCTCAGCGTCAAGCCGCCCGCTTCGACTTTTGCCCATTGTGCGTTGGCGCTAATCGGCGAGGCAAATTGCTGTTTGATGGGCTTTTGCGGGCGCTGCACACCGAATCCGGTAGTAAAAATGCCCGTTTGCAAGGTGTTTTCGCGTCCGTAATCATCGGGATAGAAACTGCGTAAATCGGGGAATTGGTCGGTCATAAACTGAGCGCCCGCCATCACATTCACTCCCGGAATAAGCTGAAACCCCGCAAGAATATTGCCGTTGAAGCGGTTGTACATCGAACCGCTTGCGCTGACTTCGATTGCGCCGTCCATATCGAACGGCTTTTTGGTAACAATGTTGATTGCGCCCATCACGGCATCTGCTCCGTAGAGCGCCGAAGCGGGTCCATAGATGACTTCTACCTGCTGCGCCAGATGCACGGGATGATTTTCAAGAAGCGGAATCAGTT
>JAAFHM010000081.1 GCA_013298375.1 Ignavibacteria bacterium
CATCGGTCAAGCCGTACGCCTGGGCGGCATTTTGTGCTTTGGTTGCCATAGTCTTTGATGCTTGAGTGGTAAAAAATGGAATTTGTCTGCTATTTTCCATTTACACAAAACAATTTACACACTCGTTTTTATTTTACGCCTTTCGTAAGTTTTGTATGGTACAGAGGTCTTCAGCAATTAACTTCTTTTCTGCTTACCTTAGGAGAGACAGCACGGTTTCGGCAGATTTATCCTAATCTTGAGCAATTCAACTCTACTGCTGTTTTATATGCGTTTGACATTGCAATATGGGATTACATAGTCATGAACAATGGTCGGCTTAGTGGTACAAGTGATTCATTTGCCTATATTTCTCAGCTTACGGCGATACGCGGCAACATCAAAGGCGACGGCATCGGCTTACTTATCGGTGTAGCAACTTCCCGCACTCCGCTGAAAAAGTAGTCAATAAACGCGCAGAAACACATATCCCAAAAAGAAAATCCGCTTGAAACCAAGATTTCAAGCGGATTTTCGCGTATTGTTACCATTTGTTCATGCAGATCAGATATTACCGACGATAACCGCCGCCGCCATCACGACCGCCGCCGCCATCGCGTCCGCCACCACCGCCATCACGACCGCCGCCACCGCCGCCACGATAGCCGCCGCCATCACGACCGCCACCGCCGCCACGATAACCACCGCCATCACGACCACCGCCGCCGCCACGGTAACCACCACCATCGCCGCTCCGCTCACGACGTGGTTCTTCCACGTAGCCTTCGGGGGCTTGCATGAGGACTTTGCGGCTCAGACGGAATTTGCCGTCAGGCTGGATTTCGAGGAGTTTTACGTCAACGCGATCACCAACTTTGAACACATCACCGACATATTCCACGCGGTTGTAATCAATTTGCGAGACGTGGAGCAGACCTTTGGTTTTTGGTAGGAATTCGATAATTGCGCCCAAGCCTTCGCGGATTTCTACGACTTTCGCGTTATAGACTTCGCCCTCTTCCGGCTTGCGGGTAAGCTGGCGAATCGTAGCGATTGCTCGGTCAGCATCTTCCTGCGACGTAGCAGCAATGCGGACTTTACCATCGTCTTCGATTTCAATTTCCGTGTTCGTGTCTTTGGTAAGCTGACGAATTGTCTCGCCGCCGGAACCAATAACCGCGCCGATGGCGCTCACTGGAATTTCAATCACCGTAAAGCGTGGTGCGTATGGCGACAAATCAGGACGACCTTCGGAAATAACTTCGTTCATTTTCGAGAGAATGTGCAAACGCCCTTCTTTTGCTTGTTCGAGCGCTTTTTTGATAACGTCGAACGAGATTCCTTGTACTTTCATATCCATTTGGCAAGCCGTGATGCCGTCTTTGGTGCCGCAGACTTTGAAGTCCATATCACCCAAAAAGTCTTCATCACCCAAAATATCGCTCAAAATCGCCACGCGGTCGCCTTCTTTAATGAGGCCCATCGCAATACCCGAGACCGGCTTTTTAAGCGGTACTCCGGCATCGAACATTGCCAGTGTGCCAGAGCAAACGGTCGCCATGGAGGACGAACCATTCGACATAAGCACGTCCGAAACGATGCGAATCGTGTACGGGAACTCATCCTCATTCGGCAGAAGCGAGTAGAAAGAGCGCTCTGCAAGATTGCCGTGTCCGATTTCGCGGCGACTTGTTCCCATGATGCGCTTCACTTCGTTGGTGCTGTATGGCGGGAAGTTGTAATGCAGGAGGAATTTTTTGTCGTATTTCGGCATAAGCCCGTCAATCATCTGTTCGTCAGACTTTGTGCCAAGCGTTACGGTGCCAAGACTTTGCGTCTCGCCGCGTGTGAAAAGTGCTGAACCGTGTGTGCGAGGAAGTACGCCAACTTCGACCGAGATTGGGCGAATTTCGGTGGTTGTCCGTCCGTCCAAACGTTTGTTGTCTGCAAGAATCATCTCGCGCATCTCGTAATACTCAATGTCGCTGGCAATATCACCCAAAACTTTGCCGACATCGAAGCCGGGAAACTTCTCTGCGCGGGTTTCTTCCGGGAATTCTTCAGCAGCTTTTTCGGTGAGCATTGTCATAAGCTCTTTGCGGCGCGTTGTGCGGTCTTCTTTGGATGCAAAATCACGCATTTGTTTGCGGACAAGTTCGCGGGCGTGTTTTTCAACGAAATCCGTGAGTTCTTGCGGGCGCTCGACAGGTGTGAACTCTACTTTTTCATTGTGCGTCAGCGCATAGAGTTTATTTTGCAAGTCGTTTAATTGTCTGATGGCATCATGCCCAAAAGCAAGTGCGTCAATAAATACCTGCTCGGAGATTTCGGTCGCTTCGCCTTCAACCATGACGATAGAAGCATCCGTACCGGCAAGAATAATTTCCAATTCTGCGCCTTCCAACTGTGCTTTGGTCGGGTTGGCGATAAATACGCCGTCTTTGCGGCAAACGCGCACTTCGGAAACAGGACCCGCGAAGGGAATGGACGAAAGCATCAGCGCTGCCGAAGCCGCAACCATAGCGATAGTGTCGCTATCGTATTGCAAATCATAGGAAAACACCGTAGCAATAATCTGGGTTTCGCGTCGCCAGGTCTCAGGAAACATCGGGCGTGTAGGGCGGTCAATAAGACGGGCGGTGAGGATTTCGCGGTCAGAAGGACGACCTTCGCGCTTCAAAAATCCGCCGGGGATTTTGCCTGCCGAAGCAGTCTTTTCGCGGTATTCCACCGTGAGCGGCATGAAATCAAGCGGGGAGTCTTTGCTGGCAGCGATAGCGGTTACAAGCACCATCGTGTCGCCGTGCCGCACCATGACGGCTCCATCAGCAAGCTGCGCAAACCGCCCTGTTTCGAGCGAAAGCGTCGACCCGTTCATTTCCATAGAAACAACGTGTTTTGTCATAACAAAAGGAAAAATAAGAATGTAATAGACATTTCCCCACGCCTTGACATAAAACGAACCGCGTACCGACTATCGGCTGGAAAAGTAGCCATCGTGAAAAACAGTCGGAACGCGGGGCGTTTCTGGCAACAACATGGGGGAGAATTGAGCGTATTCGGTTGTGTCAAATCAGAAAAACAAATAGTCCGCTTTGTGGGCGGACTATTTGTTTGAAATTGTTTACTTACGCAGAGAAAGTGCCGCAACGACAGCGCGATAGCGCGTAATGTCGTTTGCTTGCAAGTAACTGAGCATTTTGCGACGCTGACCAACCAGTTTCAGCAAGCCACGACGCGAGTGATTGTCTTTTTTGTGTTTTTCGAGGTGTCCGGCAAGTGCGTTGATGTGTTCTGTGAGCAAGGCAACTTGTACTTCCGGCTTGCCGGTATTTGCTGATGCGCCGCCGAATTGCTTCACAATTTCCGCTTTGCGTTCTTGAGTAACCATTATGTCTCCGATGTGAGTTAAAGTATTGTAATAAATGATAATTAAAACGGTTTTCCTTGTTTGATATTTTCGATAGCTTGCGAACATTCATCGCGGTCAGCGACAATCTGCTCGAAAAACAGCCCTGTGCTTTCAAATTTACGCTCATTACGAATAAATTTCAGAAAAGCGACCATAATTTCGCGGTCATAGAGCATTTTGTTCCAATCGAAAAAGTGAACTTCGAGGCGCGGATGAATATCGTCGGTAAAGGTTGGGCGAATACCGACGTTTGCCATGCCATAGACGTTTTTACCGTCAATATAGGCAGAAACGAGATAAACACCATTTTTGGGAAGCAATTTTTGCGGTTCGCTTGGTTCGATATTTGCCGTTGGAAGTCCAAGTTTTCTACCGCGTCCGTCGCCTTCAACGACCTTTCCACCGACCAAATAAGGGAACCCCAGAAGCGTATTTGCGCGTGCGATGTCGCCCGCAGCTATGGCTTTGCGGACTTTGGTACTGCTAATGGTTTCGCCTTCCAAATCCATAATCGGCGCTTTTTCAACGCTAAAACGGAGTTCACCACTAAGCGTTGTGAGCAAATCTTCGGTGCCTTGGCGATTATTACCAAAGGCGTGGTCGTAGCCGATGACCATATGTTTCATGTTGAGTTTTGCCACGAGATAATCCCGGACAAACTGCTCTGCACCTATCTGCGAGAACTCTTTGGTAAAAGGGATAACCAGTACGCCGTCTATACCAAGTTGGCTCAAAAGCTGCGTCCGCTCACGAATAGTCGTCAGAAGCTCAACAGGCGGGCGGTTGGGCTTTTGCAAGACAATTTGCGGATGCGGATGAAAGGTCAGCAGTAAGGTTTTGGCGTTTAACGTTTTTGCCCGCTCTTTGAGCAAATTGATAAGCGATAAATGCCCTTTGTGCAAGCCATCAAAGGTGCCGATAGTCAGCACAGTGGCTTGATTCTGCGGAACTTCATCGAAGGAATGATAGACGACCATAGCAAAAAGCTATCTTTCGGTAAAAGGCGTTAAATGAATCACGTACAAACGACGTGTAAAATTTTCAAAGCTACGAAGTTACGAATTATTACAGAATCCACCAGCGATTTTTTTTCGATGCCGTTCTTTCGGAAAAGAATGTCGGCCACTATTTAGGTACGAGGGTCTCGCTTCCTAGCGAGGCTCTCGGTGCGGTACGGCATAACACACAACGATGCGCCTTTCAGAAACGAGAGCCTGCCTAAGAAGGCAGACCCTCGTCCAGCACCTGAATACTTACGAATCTCATCTCAAAACCGAAAACGATCATTGATGGTGCGCACAACTTGGAGAAACTGCCAGACATTGCGCGTCATTTCTTCGCCAAACTGCTCTTTAATATAGTTATCCATATTTTCTTTGGTCTTTTTCTGCACATCCACCATAAAGCGAATATTTTTGCTTTTTTCGTCTTTCTCGACCGTCAAACTCTGCATCCAATCTGCATAAACGAGTCGCTGTGCGGGTTCTGAGTCGAGAAGTTTGGGGAAATCCAACACTTTTTTCAGGACTTGAAGCTCTTTGGGTTTGAGTTTTGTCAAAATACTGTCGCGCCGCCCCGATACCGTATGAAATTGAAACGACACCACCCCATTTTCTTCAATGGTCAGCAGTGTCTCGTAGCCTTCGGGGCGAGCAAGAATATTCCGCGATTCAAAAAAAATGCGGAGCGCTTTACTCGGTTTTGCCTTGGCAGCGCCGTCGGAGACCTTTTGGGTTGCAGAAGTTGTGCTTGTGGCAACAACGCGGCGAGTCGCAGTCGTCGAGGAGGTTTCCTGAGCAAATGTCTTTGCCGAAACTGCACACAGCAGTATCAGTGCGGCAATAACAAAAGTTTTCATAGAATATGTCGTCAAGGAGATGTATAAACTGTTGATGAATAGAGATTTTTGCGAGACAGTTGCAGAGTGTTCCCCATAAAGGAGGTTATTTCTGCACCGATGCGTGAAGTTGGGATATTTCCTCGACCATGAGCGCATCTTGGGCAGAATGCGCCCCAATTCCTGTGCGGCGCAAATCCGCCAAATAGCCGCCTACGCCAAGCATAGCGCCGATATCCCGCGCTAACGACCGAATATACGTGCCTTTGGAACACGTGATGGCAAGCGTACAATACGGCAACGCCAACGACTCCACCTCAATCGCATCAATACGGACGTGGCGGGCTTCGCGCTCAATTTCTTGCCCTTTTCGTGCCATTTTGTAGAGCGGCACACCATTTTTCTTGATCGCTGAAAACATTGGCGGTATTTGCTCAATTTCACCAAGAAAATTTGTCAAAACGCCGCGTACCTGCTCACCTGTCAAGGTATCAGTCGGAGTGATATGCTCTTCTTCGGCTTCTGCGTCATCAGTTTTTGTCGTTGCTCCGAGTTTGACGACGGCGCGGTATGTTTTGGTTTGTTCTTGAAAGTCATTGATAGATTTCGTCTTTTTGCCAAAACAGACGATAAGCAAGCCCGTTGCAAGTGGGTCGAGCGTTCCGGCATGACCAACTTTTTTTATACGCGTTATCCCACGCAACTTTGCGACAACATCAAAAGAAGTCCAATCTTTACCCTTATCCAGCAATGCGACACCGCCCACATCGCTCAAGCCCTGTAACCATGAGGCATAGAGGGTATGGTCGGAGAGGGCTGTTCGTGTCAATATTTCGGAATTTGCGCCTACCGTCATACTTCGGTTTCCTCATTGCTACTGGTTTCCAGAGGATCTTCGCTCTGCACTGGTGCAGACGGCGGGACACTTTTGAGCAAGGTATCAATACGGCTGATAGCATCAAGCGTGTCATCAACGTAAAAATGCAGTTCCGGCGAGAAGCGCAAGCGGAGTTTGTTGCTTATTTGTTTCCGCAGATTGCCCGCACGGTCGCTTACTTTTTCGACGGTTTGCTGGGGTGAAATTTTCCCGCCAAATACGCTCAAATATACTCGTGCAATGCGCAAATCCGGCGACATTCGCACGTGGGTAACGGTGATGAATCCGGCAGAAATCTCTGAAGCAATTTCGGTCAGAGGTCGTGCTAGTGCTTGACGGAGTTCACTGCCAACTTTTTCGGTACGAATGGACATAATGCCTCTAAAATGGGAAGTGTTGGACGCTAAAGAACAGCGTACATACGCCATGTTCAACGCCCAACACTTTGCAATACGACAATAATTACAATTTACGCTTTACTTCTGTTTTGCGGACGGCTTCAATCAAATCGCCTGTTTGAATATCGTTGTAGCCATCAACCGACATACCACATTCAAAGCCCGCATCAACTTCCTTCACGTCGTCTTTGACGCGCTTGAGCGAAGCAAGTCTCCCTGTATGTATCTCGAAACCATCGCGGAGGACGCGAATCGTGTCGTTACGGTTGATTTTGCCTTCAAGCATATAGCATCCGGCAATATTGCCAAGTTTGCTAATTTTGAAGACCTCGCGTATTTCTGCCACGCCGACAACTTCTTCCTTGATTTCCGGCAGAAGCATACCTTCGAGCGCCAGTTTAACTTCGTTGATACAGTCGTAGATGATGCGGTAAAGCCGAATGTCAACGCCTTCGTTTTCAGCAAGTTTTGCCACTTGCGGATTTGGTCGGACGTGGAAACCGACGATAATGGCATCCGAAGCCGCACCAAGCATCACGTCTGCTTCCAAAATTGGACCCACAGCGCGGTGAATAATAGTTACTTTGACTTCTTCGGTCGAAAGTTTTTGGAGCGAATCCGTCAACGCCTCAACCGAACCATCGGTATCGCCTTTAAGAATAATTTTGAGTTCCTGTACGCCACCAGCTTTGATGCGGCTGGCAATATCATCAAGCGTTACGTGACGAACACGCTTAAAGTCTTGTTCGCGCTTAATTTGTTGACGTGTTGTAGCGATTTCACGAGCTTCCACTTCGGTTGCCATCACGACAAAGGAGTCGCCGGCTTGAGGAACGCCGTCAAATCCAAGAATTTGCAATGGCGTTGACGGAATTGCTTCCTCAATTTTTTCGCCATTTTCATTGAACATTGCACGAACACGTCCTGCATGGATACCGCAGAGGAAGGCATCGCCCACGCGGAGTGTTCCTTTTTGCACAATCACAGTTGCAACAGCGCCTTTGCCTTTGTCAATTTTTGCCTCGACGACCGTGCCACGAGCAAAGCGGTCAGGATTGGCTCTCAAGTTCAAGATTTCTGCTTCAAGAAGGATTTTTTCGAGCAGTTGCTCAATATTCGTTCCTTTTTTTGCGGAGATCATTGTGGATTGGAACTTACCGCCCCACTCCTCGACGAGTACATTATGGTCGGAAAGTTGTTGACGTACTTTATCGGGATTTGCTTCGGCTTTGTCCATTTTGTTTATTGCCACAACCATCGGAACGTTTGCCGCCCGCGCATGGCTTATCGCCTCAATGGTTTGCGGCATCACGTTGTCGTCTGCCGCTACAACCAAAACAACAAGGTCGGTCAGCTGCGCACCACGCGCCCGCATTGCGGTAAACGCTTGGTGTCCGGGAGTGTCCAAGAACGTAATAAACTTCCCGTCATTCATTTTCACGCTGTATGCACCGATATGCTGCGTGATACCACCAGACTCACCGCTTACCACACTGGTTTTGCGGATATAGTCCAGCAACGAGGTTTTGCCGTGGTCAACGTGTCCCATGACCGTAACAATCGGTGCGCGGGGTTCGAGGAATTCTTCGTCATCTTCATCTTCTTCCTCAAGCGATTCTTCGGCAAAAGCATCCTCGAACTCGACCTCAAAGCCATAATCGGAGGCAATAAGCGTAATCGTATCTTTCTCAAGGCGTTGGTTAATCGAAACCATGAGTCCGAGACCCATACACTTGAGAATAATTTCGTTGGTCGGAACGCCAATATTATCCGCCAACTCAGCAACCGTGATAAATTCGGTTACGTGCAGGATCATATCTTCCAGTTCACGCATCTCTGCTTGGCGCTCCATCTCATCGGCGCGTTCTTGCTTGCGTCGTTGACGCAAACGGCTTCGCATTGCCAACTGCGATTCTTCCTGCCCGGAAAGTGTTCGGCGAATTGCTTTATCCACTTCCACCGCACTAACTTGCTCTCGTTTGCCTTTTTTCCGTTTTTTCTTATTTGCCGCCGCCGCGCCAGCACCGCCACCGCCAACAGATTTCTTCGCTGGCACAGGGCTGTCGTCCTTTGTCCAATCTTTGACTTTTGCCACAGGAGCGCCGCTTTTGATGGGACGAGCTGCCCCGCCCTCACCCGCCGGACGCCCACCACCTCTACCGCCACGTTTATCGACAATGACAGGACGTTTACCGTCTTTCTCATTAACGCGGGCTGCCCTGCTGCCGCCGAGTTCGATTTTTCCCAAAATCGTCAAGCCTGTCGGCATTGGTGTTGAGTATGGCGCATTATCGACGAAATATTCTACTTCGCCGATGCGCTTTTTGCGCTTGCGCTTACTGCCGTCTTCGTGGAGTTCATCGTCGTCGTCATCAACAACGCCGAGGGCAATATCAATGGCTGCTTCAATAGGCAATAAGGTATCGTCTTCTACTAGCGCGTCATCGCTCACAATTTCTTGCGGAAGAACAACCGGCGCAACAGGTGCTAACTCGACCACAGGCGGTTTCTGCGGTGGCTTTTCCTCAGTTTTCTGCACGGGGACAGGTGCCTCTTTCGGGGAAGCGCCTTTTTTGCGATTTTTTTCTGCTCGTGCTTGAGCGAGTTCGGCTTCTTCTTCGGCTCTAGTCTTTTTGATTTTGCGGCGCGAGGACGAATCTTCCAACTGAATAACCGTTCCAACGGCAACACCAGACTCATTCTTTTGCGGCGGAGTGCTGACGGGCGCTTCCTGAGAAATATCATTACGGGAAGTGGCTTGCTCTTCTGAGGCACGAGGATGTTGCCCGTGCGCTTCTGGCGGAGCAATGGCATTCGAGTCCGACCTAGACTGCTGAAGAGCGCCTACCGTCGTCGTCTCATGCTCGCCCGGCAGAGTTGTTGGTTCTTGTCCGTGTGATTGTCCTCCCTGCTCTGTGTGAGGATGCACTTCGTCCTCATGGTGCGCTTCATCGTGCTGCGGTGCGTCTTTCGCACGTTGCTTCGATGCTGCGGCTGCCTCTTTCTGAAAGTTCCCCAGTACAAGGTTGACCATATCGTCCGTTAGGGTCGAGGTTGCCTTGTTTTCAATAGCAAAGCCTTTCGTTTGCAAAAATGCAACGATAGTTTCCTTGCCAACGTTAATCTGCGAGGCGATTTTAAAAAGTTTTGTTCCGATACTTGCCATAGAAAAAATATAAAGTGATAGAGCCGACGAGAGCGCAGAAATTGCGCCAGAGAATCAAACGTCCAAAAAACGTCTAAAATTGTCATTGTAATTTTACGAAACAACTTCCGCGGTCGCTTCTGCGGCAAGCGGTGTTTCGCCGTTATGAGCGGCATTTGTACCATTATTTACCGCTTCGCCATTGCCAGAAATCCCATCGGAAGCCGCTTCGGTTGCCGGAGCAGCCGCAGTATCAAGCGACAGGATGTAGTTGCGAACATCAGGATTTTCGCGCTCTTCAAACTCCTCAAGAATAACGCTGCGCATCTCGACAAGCAACTCTTTGGTCATGCCCGGAATCGCCAAAAGGCGCGTCGGTTCTGCATTGAGGAACTCACGAGCCGTATCAATTTCTGACTCAATAATGCGCAGGTAGAGGTCTTTGCCTAATTCATCGCGGAACTCAATAAGTTCAATATCTTCAATGCCTTCTTTGACAAGTGAAATTGAATATCCCGTCAAACGCGATGCAAGACGGACGTTTTGACCATTTTTACCGATAGCCAGGGATACTTGGTCGTCGCCCACTAGCACTGTGCAAGAGCGGGTTTCCGCCGAAACTTGGATATTTTTCACCTTCGCCGGCGAGAGCGCACGAGCGATAAACGATGTTGGGTCGTCGGCAAAGTTGATAACGTCAATATTTTCATTCGAGAGTTCGCGGACAATCGCGTGAATACGAATACCCTTCATCCCGACACACGCGCCAACGGGGTCAATGCGCTCATCGTAGGATTGGACGGCAACTTTAGCGCGTTCACCAGGTTCGCGGGCAATAGCCTTGATTTCGATAAGTCGGTCGTAAATTTCAGGAATTTCAATCTCAAAAAGTTTTGCCAAAAACATATTATCGGCGCGAGACAAGATAATATCGGGTCCGCCAGAAAGACTCTGTTTGCGAACTTCTTTGATAATCGCACGAATTGGCTCATTTTTGCGATAGCGCTCGCGGGGAATCTGCTCTTCGCGTGGAAGACGCATCTCAACGTTGTTGTGCATCACAAACACGTCGGAACGGCGCACATGGTGAACTTCACCAACGATAATTTCACCAACTTTATCGGCAAAGTAATTGTTGATATTGTCCCGTTCCACATCGCGTACACGTTGATTGAGCGTTTGCCCGGCGGTGTTCACCAGACGGCGACCGAAATTCTCGGCAATATTATCCAGCGTAATTTCTTCCAAAAACTCATCACCAACGTCGTATTGGTCAACTCCTTGATTTGCTTCGCTTTGCGCGAGTTCCAGCACGGGGTCTTCGACTGTTTCGACAACCTGCATGATACGGTAAATCTCAATATCGCCTTTGTCCATATTGACAACAATATCAAACTCTGCCCGCTCACCATATTTTTTGCGTACCAGCATTGAGAGCGTTTCTTTAATAATACTTTGAAGCGCGTCGCGGTCAATTCCGCGTTCACGTGCCATTTCTGCAAATGCTTCAACGATAATACTTTTGTCGAATTTTGGTTTTGCTTTCCGTGCCATGGGTTGAGATTACGAATGAGGAATAAGGAATTGAAAATGATACATCGTTATACGTTAAGCACATGAGTATCGGGAATTTGCAGACAACGCTTAAAATTCTAGCTCTACAACTGCCCGCGCAATAGTGCTGTGCGGCACCGTGAGTGGGAATGCGGCTTGCAGGGCTTCCGTTGGTGTGCTAGATTTGCCATTTAGCTTGCTATTTTTCGTCGATTTATTGGGGTTTTCGAGCGTTACAGCGTCGTTTTCTACCGCGCCGATGCGCCCTTTTAGCACCGTTCCATCGCTCAGTTCGAGAGTCAGTAATCGCCCTGCATTGCGACTGTATTGCCAAAGATATTGTAGTGGTCGCTCCACGCCCGGCGAGGAAACATCTAGTCTGTATGCGGCTGGAAAGGCTTTCATTTCTTCGAGCCTATCACCAATACGATGTGATAAATCGCCACACTCATCCAGCGAGATTCCATCGGGTTTATCGACGAATACCTCAACAATACGGCGTTCTTTGCTACCGCGAATTTCAAGGGCAATCAGCGAAACACCGTCAAATCCGCAAACCTCAGCGATGGCGCTTTGTAGGCGCTCGTGGCTTTCGACCGAAAGTTGCGCCGTACTTGATGCGCCCGATGACGGAGGCGTGTTTTTTACTGCGTTGTTTTTCACCGCTTTACTCGCTAAACTCTTCATAGTAAAGAGAATATACAAAAAATGGGCTTTTCTGCGAAAGCCCATCACAACTCGAACGTTGAGTTTGAACAAGCCACTAAATTAGTGAAAAAACTTATCCTTTCCAAAAAATTTCCCAATCAAGAGTTCACCAATCAAACACTGTGCGATGATTTCTTCGAGAAACTGAACAAATGTTTGTGCGAGTGCTATTGAGTTTTTATCTTTGCTCTGTTCGCCTCGAAATGGCATAGCAAGCTATTTTTCGGTACATTTACTCATGGCAGTTCTGGTACGTCCTCTCTTCCTCCAATCCTCAATTTCACGGATATTTTCGCTTTTTCGCAAGTAGTACGTTATGATGCAACTGTTTAATATTTACTATGCCGCCGTCCTTTATGTGCGCAGTCATCGGTTTTGGATAGCGTTTTCCTTCATCGCTGTCGGTATTATTATGGGCGATATTGCGGCAGCTCTTCTTTTACCCTATCTTTCGTTGCCGATGAGCGATGAAGTCATTCGGGATATGTCGTTTGCACCGGAAACGTGGTTGAGTATTGTGAGCATGATTATCGGAACATTGGTGGTGATTATTACTATCGCTTCTCAAGTCGTACCGCGTATGATTGATGTGTATATGAACGACTGGCGCAGTCTTCTCTACGCATGGTTTCTTGTTTTGTCGGCACTTCATGCTATCGTTGTTCATAAATTTACGCCCGTTCACCCTTCCAGTGGTCTCTACAATACCTTTATCCTCCTGCCGATGAGCCTTTTGCTGGCGTTTCCGTATATTTACTACATTCTCGCCATGACAAAGCCCTCAACGATTATTCGCAAAATTTTCAATGAAAATATACGGTTGTTGCAAAGTCTTTCTTCGCCAAACCTGCGCCGTTGGCTGCGTTTGCGGGAGAACACCTCGCTGACCCAAGAAGAGCTTTTTCGCTATTTGAATCAGTTGGATAATATCTTGTATTTTGTTACGTTCAAAGAGTTGCAGTCCCAAATTATTGTCAATATTAGTTCCATTTTGCGGGAATATTTGAAAGTCAAAGAGCTTCTCCATCCTGATTTTTTCAAGATGAGCCTTCAAGTCGCAACTGATATTTCTTTCCAAACACTCGAAGTACAATTTAAAGAAATTGAGGAAACGCAGACCTTTTACGAACTTAAATGTTTGCGAATTTTAGGCGATGCCTACAATAAATGCTTGTATGAGAATTCCTTCGACCTCGCTTCACTCTGCGGCTCGGAATTGAATCTGATTGCCGAAACCGTCATGGAGCATGGCGACGATGTGATGATGGAGTATATGTTGGTTCGTTTTAATACGATGATGCGCTCTGCCTTCAAGCATGGTGTTTCCCATCAAGAAGCGCGTAATCTCTACAACCTTGCCTTTCATTACAGCACCTACATCAAGCAATTAGCGCTAAACGACCGCAAAGACACCGTAAAAAAAGCAATGCGGTATCTCAAAAT
>JAAFHM010000498.1 GCA_013298375.1 Ignavibacteria bacterium
AGTGGTTTTGTCTGGGCTGAGCCAAATATTTTTCAGGTTTTTAGCTTGCCATTTGTCAAAGGAGATCCCGCAACAGCCCTTGCAGAGCCAAACTCCGTTGTTCTGACCGAAGAAACTGCCCAGCGATTATTTGGCAATGCCGAAGCAATCGGGCAGACCATTATGGGTGATACCATCGCACTCAAAGTAACAGGAGTGTTGAAAAATTTGCCACCAACCACACATTTTCATTTCGACTTTCTCTGCTCTTTTATCACCCTGAAGCAATTTGCACCCGGTGAATTTGAAATGGATAATTGGGGCAGCAATAATTATGGAACGTACATTGTTTTGCCCGACAACATGACCCCAGAGCAGCTTGCATCCAAACTCCCAGCGTTTTTAGATAAACATATGAAGCCACCGCCAAATGCACCTCCATCAAACATTAAAGCGCATCAAAGGACACGCCTGAATGTGCAGAAAGTAACCGATATTCACTTGCTTTCGCATTTGGATTCTGAAATGGAAGAAAACGGCGACATTCGGTATGTGTGGATTTTTTCTGCTGTGGCAGTATTAGTGCTGCTTATAGCCTGTGTGAATTTTATCAATCTTTCCACCGCCCGCGCCAGCGAACGAGCAAAAGAGGTCGGTATTCGCAAAACAATGGGCGCACAGCGCGGACAAATCATCATGCAATTTTTGAGCGAATCGGTGGTGCTGGCAGTGATAGCCTTGTCGCTGGGCGTGTTTGTGGTGTGGTTTAGTTTGCCGTGGTTGAATGTCTTTACCAATCTGAAACTTTCGTTGTTGAGCGGCAATATCGCCTGGATTATCACGGGCTTGTTTGTCATTACGCTCGTGGTGGGTGTTGGCGCGGGAAGCTACCCAGCATTTGTCTTGTCGTCGTTTGAGCCGACAAAGGTTTTACGTGCTATCGGCTCGACCCGCTCCAAGGCAACGCTGCGGCGTATGTTGGTTGTGGGACAGTTTGCCATTGCCATTGCACTGATTGTGTGCATGGGGGTTGTCCGCAAACAAGTGGAGTACTGCCGCACGGCGGATTTGGGCTTTTCCAAAGAACATCTCGTTACCATTCCGGGCGACCAACAAATGAGTGAGCGCATGGAATCTATCAAAGCAGAACTAAAGCAGCATCCGGGCGTTATTGCCGTGGGCGCGTCGCGGCGTATTCCGTCGGGAAGACTTTTGGATTCGCAAGGTTGGCGGGCGGAGAAAAACGGCGCAATGCAGTCTATGGATTTCCGCATTGCCAACGTGCCGATTGATTACACGTTTATTCCCACTTATGGCATCACACTTGCTGCCGGACGGAATTTTTCTAAAGATTTTGGTACGGACACCACCGAAGCATTTATTGTGAACGAAACTGCCGTAAAAGCCATCGGCTGGACCTCGGCGAATGAGGCAGTCGGGAAAAATTTTGAGTTGGGAATGCGCAAAGGCAAAATTGTGGGCGTTATGAAGGATTTTCACTTCGAGTCCATGCGCGAAAAAATTGCGCCCATTGTGTTTCAAGTGGGAAAAAGCAATTTGCAGAATGTTTCCATCAAAGTTCGCCCGAATGATATTCCCACAACGCTTGATTTTCTGCGGGCAAAATGGAAATTGTACCGTCCGGAGTTTGAATTTACCTATCAATTTTTGGATGAACGATTTGACAAACTCTACAAAACGGAAGAAAAACTTGGGCAGATGTTTGGCATATTTGCCGGAATCGCTGTCTTTGTCGCGTGTTTGGGGCTGTTTGGTTTGGCAACGTTCACGGCAGAGCGGCGCATGAAAGAAATTGCGATTCGCAAGGTCATGGGCGCATCCGTGCTAGGCATCATGGGTTTGCTGACGAAAGAGTTTGTGCTGCTCGTGATGGTGGCGAATCTTGTCGCCTACCCGCTTGCGTACTTCGCTATGGTGCGGTGGACAGGCACATTTGCATATCAAGCGGGAATAAGTATTTGGATTTTTGTTGTTGCCTCGCTTATGGCGCTTGGTATTGCGCTTCTAACGGCAGCGTGGCAAGCATTCAAGGCGGCAACAGCAAATCCGGTGCGGGCGCTGAAGTGCGAGTAAGTTCGACGATGCTATACTCAGCGATAGTCTCAGGAGCGCTTTTTTCGCGTTGCTTCGCGCTTGTCTGCCAAACGGCGCTCCACATCGCCCCGTCGATTCGAGGGTGCGTCAATTTGCATGAGCAGCGCATCTTTATTTGTGAGAAGATATTCTTTGGCAGCTTCGTAGTTATTGGGAATTATGCCCTCCAAAATGGCAGTTTCCACCGCCGTTTTCAGAATCCCAATCGCCCGCGATGCTGGTAAATCGCAAAGCAGCATGATTTCTTCACCGCGCACAGGAGATTGAAATGCCATGAGGTTATCCCGCTCGCGCACGACGAGAGTCTTTTGATAAACCAGCTCGTAATTACGCAAATATGCTTCAGCACGCTTGGGATTTTTTGTAGTAATATCGGCTCGGCAGAGCGTGAAAAGGTCATCCAGTCCCGTTTTACCGGCTTCCTCCGCTTGAACGATAAGTCGGCGAATAGCAGAATCCGTCACCTCTTCATCAACCAATGCCATTGGGCGCTGATGCAGCCGCACAAGCGTTTTGACATATTCCAAATGGTGCAGAGGCAATTTCAATCGGCGAAAAATACGGTCTTGCCAACGAGCGCCTAATTCTTCGTGTCCATGGAACGACCAGCCAATGCCGGGCAGAAAACGCTTCGTTTTAGGCTTGGCAACGTCGTGCATGAGCGTTGCAAAGCGCAACCACAGGTCATTGCTGGCGGCGGCGACATTATCAACGACTTGCAGGGTGTGATAGAACACGTCTTTATGGCGATAAGCATGACCTTCCACTCGCTTCAAATCTACACCCGCGAGTGCATGAAGTTCGGGAAAAATATGTTGCAACAGCCCCGTCGTGTAGAGCAAAGCAAGTCCGATACTTGGCTTCGGAGCCGCCAATATCTTCAAAAACTCGTCCGTAATGCGCTCTTGAGAAATAATGCTAATGCGTTCTGCCATTTCCGCCATTGCCGCAAGAGCCGCATCGTCAACGCGGAAGCCCAGTTGAGCGGCGAACCGTGCAGCTCGCATCATACGAAGTGGATCGTCGCTGAAGGTAATATGCGGGTCGAGAGGGGTACGCAATATTCCAGATGCCATATCATTTTTACCGCCGAACATATCAACGAGTTGTCCGTATCGTGCGCCTGTCAAGCAGACCGCCATTGCATTGACGGTAAAATCGCGGCGGCGCAAATCGTCTTCAAATGTGCCTTCGCTCACCACAGGCTTCCGTGAATGGGGTAAATACTCCTCTTTGCGCGTACCAACAAACTCACAATGAAATAGTCCTTCTGGCGTGTGGACAGGCACAAGCGCTGTGCGGAAACGCTCATAGACTACCGCATGAGTATTCATGCGTTCTGCAAAGCGTTTGGCAAATTGCACTGCATCGCCGACAAGCGTAAAATCCAAATCCTTACGAACGGAAGTACGTAATAGGTCGCGCACATAGCCGCCGACGACGTAGAGTTCCACGCCAAGTTCGTCAGCAAAAGCGCCAACGGTGTGCAGTAAAGGTTCGTCAAGAGTAAGAATTTCCACAGAGTAGTGCGCTGGTTTGAAAAATTTGCTCGGAAGCAAAAGTTATGCGCAAAGATACGGCGTAGATTCCGAAAATACTAGCTCACATCCGATGAAACTAGGGCAATCGCATGAAAAAGGTAGGAAAAAGGGCTGATAATACGGAAATTTGTTCTTCTAGCCAAGCACTATTTCATCATTATTTTCGCTCTTTCTCATGCCGAAACTCTCACTCCAAGAAGCCT
>JAAFHM010000594.1 GCA_013298375.1 Ignavibacteria bacterium
CCGCTCACAATGGGCGTTTGACGCTTTTTCATGGCAACGCCAAGTCCACGTGCAAGCGCCATGCGCCGCGCGAGACGCTTTTCGGTGAGAAGTTTGTGGAGCAGCGTTTCGATGTCGTGTGCAATCATAATTATCCTCTCCGAAAGAGCATTTGCCGTATCTCGCGCTGTATCTCGGACGAAAGTGCCAGGCGCGGTACAAGTTCGTAGGACATACCGCCAACAACGTGCATGAGCGCATCAACACAGCCAAGAAACTCCCCTTCGCGGCAAACCTGCACTTGCGCGGGGCGATACCCTGCCGTTTGGATAGCGTTAAGCAGAGCCTCGAAGATGTCAATAGCAAACGTCGTGGGCTTTCCCATGGAATTGTTGATAATCGCTTGGCTTTCGGTGTCAATGACCGTCAAAAGACGAGGATAGAAGGGGCGTGGGTCTTCGTCGGGTTCAAGCACGGCAGAAATATAAAAGTAATCGAACTCCCAAACCGCCTTCCGCACGGGAAAGCGTTCCAGACGTTGAATATCGTTGGGCGCAAGAATTGGTACTTTTACGTCAATACTTTCCGGATGCTCAGGGCGAGGAATGTAGGAAGCGCTCCATTCTATGCCCGATGACGGTGTTTTTGTTGAAAGATGGGCAAATATTTTATCTTGTCCGCTTTTGCTGCGCGAATATTTTTCATCGAAGGTATTGGTCAGCAATTCTTTTTCAGTTTGAAAGCGGGAACAGATGATGTGTGCTTGCTCAAGAATATGAATCGCAAAAATTGCTTCGGCTTGCGTAAAAGGCGTGGGAACGTAATTGGGGGTAAAGACTTCAAAACTGGGATATGCCTGTTTTCCCGTGAATTTTAAGCCCAAACGCTTGATATTATCAAGTTCTTCGGGCGAAAGCATGGTTTTTGTGCCGAAAGAGATAAGCAACGTGTTCTGTATAGCGGATGCTTCCAAGGGGTCGCGCTGCGCCAGCGATACGCCCATATTAAACGCTCGCGCTTGGTTGTAGATTTCATCCAAAACCAGATATCCCGCATCGCCGCGATAACAGGAAATACCGTAAAACTCACTCACCGCACCCATCACACTGCAATAGACGATTTCGCCCGTATCGGGCGACTGCACGGCGAACGTGTCGCTATCGCGCATCCAGCGCCATGGGGCGAGTTGGCGAAATTTGACGGCTGCCTCGTAGAGCGCAGGGAGTTCGGGAAACGAGTATTGTTCGGGGTTGGGGAGTCTTTGTCTCGTGGGCATAGTTGGGGAGTTTTTTAGGAAAAATAAAGAATTACAACGGTTTACAAACAAATGTCGAGCTGCCTTCAAATCGCTCTGGTATTGCCGTTGCAACCGCATTGGCTTCAGTAGCTGTTTTGAACAAACCAAAGACTGACGAGCCGCTTCCGCTCATCAGGGCGAACATTGCGCCAGCTTCGTAGAGGTGCTGCTTAATGCCGCCAATAATTGGATATTCCGCAAAAATCGGCTCTTCAAAATCATTCGTGAAATGCTGCCGCAACTGATTTGGTGCGGCGATTGCGTCCTCAAGCAGTGCTGCAAAATTCGTCGGTGTGCGCTTCTCCTCTGCTTTCGAGCCGCGCTTGAGGGCATTATACGCCCAAGCCGTCATAATTCGCAGACTTGGCGAAACGATGACCACATAGTATGGCAGTTTCACCGACACGGGCTTCAGAATTTCGCCCCGCCCCGAACCCAAGGCGCAGTCCATATTTTCCATGAAAAATGGCACATCGCTTCCAATGCCAGCAGCAAGATTCACCAGTTGTTCTTTGCTGAAAGCGTCATTGCCCCAAAGCGATGGCAACGACCGCAAAACCGCACCAGCATTGGAACTTCCGCCACCCAAACCGCCGCCGTATGGAATTTGCTTGCGGAGCGTCAGTGCCAGCGATGGCACTTCCGTTAAACCATTTTTTGCGGCAAGGTCTTGTGCTTTTTTGACGGCTTGATAGGCGAGGTTTTCGGCATCGGCAATTCCTAAATCTGGCTTGCAATCAAGCTGAATGTCGTTTTTCGTGCCGTTTGAGCCGATGATAACGGTATCGGCAAGCGAGACCCGCACAAACACGGTGTTGATTTCGTGAAAATTATCGGGACGTTTGTAGAGGACTTCCAGACCAAGATTGATTTTCGCATGAGCGACTGTTCCAACGGTGTGCATAATGAATAAAAAAAGCATCAATGACCAATGACATAGCAACCAATGACCAATGATGAAATGACAAATGACGAATTATAATTTTTCTGTGTATTTTGGCAGCGTTACAGTCTTGCACTCAGTTTTCTTCGGTGTCACAAACAACGCCTTAACCAAACCGCTACAAAGATGCAAAAAAATCCCCAAATACCGCACACGCAAGTACAAAGCGCTCCCAGCGCTGATATTACCTATCGGCAGGAGCTTTTTCGTAAATCTATCCATCTCTGCTCATTGTCCATACCGATTATTTACGCCTTCATCACCCGTGAAACGGCATTGTGGATTTTAACAAGTATTTTTCTGCCTGTTCTCGCCATTGATCTTGCGCGGCATTGGATTCCGTCATTGGAGCGGCTTGTTAGGAAAATTTTCGGGGGAATGATGCGGGCGCATGAACTGGACGAGCAGCGTATTTTGCTCAATGGCGCGACATACGTGCTGCTCTCGGCATTGCTTTGTGTCTTGCTTTTCCCCAAAATCATTGCGGTTACGGCTTTTACGGTGTTAATTGTTTCCGATATCTCATCGGCACTCATTGGGCGGAAGTTTGGGAAAACAAAATTTTTGGATAAAAGTTTGCAAGGCACGATGGCATTTTGGATTTCGTCGTGGATTGTGGTGGGCGTGATATGGTCATTAACACAGGCTTCTTGGCATTATGCGCTTATTGGTGCGGTGGCAACATTTGTCGGCGGTATCGTGGAAGCCGCATCAATTCGTCTGAAAATGGATGATAATTTTTCTATTCCGCTTAGTACTGGTTCGGTGATGTGGGTTTTGACACTGATGCTCCACCCGCCAGTGCAGATGCGAGTTCTGGGGCTTTTGGTTTGATAATTATTTGTGTAAGACGGTATTCTAACATAAACCTCATCTCCAAACACTTGAATCCTAATACTCCACAATGTCCACCT
>JAAFHM010000355.1 GCA_013298375.1 Ignavibacteria bacterium
TCATTTCACCGCATTTTGCAGCAATTTTTTTGCCCGTTTCGGTCGAACCCGTGAAGCCAATAAGTCGTACATCCGAATGTTCCACCAACGCCGCTCCTGCTGCTCCTGCGCCGTGAACAACGTTGAAAACTCCAGCAGGTAAGCCTGCTTCTTCAAGAATTTCTGCAAAAATATTGGCAGAATGTGGGGAATCGTCCGAAGGCTTGAAAACAACGGTGTTACCGCAAACCAGCGCGGGAATAATTTTCCATGATGGCACGGCTATCGGAAAATTCCATGCCGTAATGATGCCGCAAACGCCAATCGGCATACGAAATGACATATTCATTTTATTTTCCATTTCGCTCGGTGCATTGAAACCGAATAAGCGACGACCTTCGGTAGCCGCATAATAGCAGGTGTCGATGGCTTCTTGCACATCTCCTGCGGTCTCAAAGGTCGGTTTGCCCATTTCGCGTGTCATAATGCGCGAAAGCTCTTCTTTGCGGCGCGTGAAAATATCGCCAGCTTTGCGCAGTATGTCACCGCGTTTTGGCGCGGGGGTCAGTACCCATGAGCGCTCTACGGCTTTACAGGCTTTGACGGCAGCGTCGATGTCGGCAGCATCCGAAAGCGGAAATTCGCCCACAACGTCGCGTTGGTCGGCGGGATTGAGGTTTTGGTACGTTTTGCCGGAGGCAGCCGCTACCCATTTGCCATTGATGTAATTTTTGAATTGTTCCATAGAACCGTGTTGCAACCTTTCTTGAGCAAACATTGTGAAAAACACACCTACTTTTTTTACGACGCAAATATACGAACAATTCCCCGAACAACGAGTGTTTTTGAGAATTTCCGGGCAATGAGAAGTTAGCTGGATTGGCGAATACTCAAGAGATGTAGAACACGATTCTTCGGAATCCGCTCTTACCCTTTATGAAGCTCCATCACGGTAATTTCAGGCGAAATCCCCACACGCCCCGGATAGCCAAGAAATCCTAAGCCACGATTGACGTACAAATATTGTTTGCCTTGATTGTACAATCCCGCCCATTGTTTGTAGAAATACTGCACCGGACTCCAGCGAAAACCAGGGATTTCTACGCCAAATTGCGCCCCGTGCGTGTGACCGGAAAACATAATATCCACGTCGGGAAATTCCTTGCGGACTTGTGCTTCCCAATGGCTTGGGTCATGGGAGAGGAGGAGTTTCACACTGGCATTTTCCGTGCCTTTGTGTGCCTTGGGCAGGTCGCCGCGTTTGGGAAAATTCATGGCAGATCCCCAGTTTTCGATGCCGATAACGGCAATTTTTTCACCACCCCGCTCGAAAATACGATGCTCATTCATCAGTAAGTCCCATCCTGCTTCTTTGTGAAGGCTTTTGAGACGCTCAAAATTTTCGGCTTTGAGTTCTTTGCTATCCCACTGCACGTAATCGCCGTAATCGTGATTGCCAATGGTCGAAAAAACGCCCATCGGAGCGCGAAGTTTTTTTAAGACTTCCAAATGCGGATCAACTTCACTGGAAAGATTATTCACCAGATCGCCGGTGAAGAAGATAATATCAGGCTTCTGGGCGTTGATCATTTCAAAAGCGCGTTCGAGTGGTTCGCTGGAAATAAAACTGCCAATATGCAAATCTGAAATCTGGACGATGCGCAAACCGGCAAATGATTCCGGCAAATTAGGCAGCGAAACCTTGACGCGATGCACTTTGTAGTTGAATGCGCCGCGCACCATGCCGTAGAGCATACTCCCAAACGGCAGTGCCGCCGCCACAAGTGCAAGGTTGGTCAAAAACTGTTTGCGGGTAATCGGTGGAAGCCCCTGAGCAAGATGTGGTGCGCCTCTCAAGGCATCAATTTTCATCCACGCCCATTCACCAATGCGCAACACATCGTCCAGAAGGAGAAAAACCGAACCCAGAAGTTTCGATATACCGATGACGAGAATGAAACTCACCAAATATACCCGCACGAACTGTGACCAATACTGGTACGGGTAGGCAAACGGTAGAAGCAGCGTAATAATGGTGATCACCGTGAGCGTCCAGTATACCCATGTGATAAGGCTGCGTTTATTCGGTGAAAGCGTGCGAATGAAATGGCTGACGGCATGAAAAAAGTACCAATCCAATGCGAGAATAAGCCCGAAAAGGAGGACGAAGCGAAGAGAGAAGGTCATGGAAATTTCCGAAACGTTATACGCTCAAATATTGTTCGCTGACCCGCCATAAGCGTTCGGCGGTGTCGGCATCTTGTGCCAGTTTAGACGTAACACTGATCTTTTTCTTGTTAAAATACTCTCCCGTGACGCTTTCAACGCTGGGGGAAGAAGCAAGATAAATCGTGGTTTCTGCGCCTTTTTCGGGCGTGAGCATAAACAAATCGGTAAAAAAGCGCACCGGCGCGGGAATAATACGAAAGAAATTGGTTGCCACAACGCCCGGATGGAGACAATTCACTGTAACGCCCGTGCCGCGCAGCATGGTTGCTAAATGGCGTGTAAAGAGGATATTAGCGAGTTTTGATTGCGAGTATGCTCGCCAAATGTTGTAATTCTGCTTGCCTTCGAGGTCGTCGAAATTGATGACACCGCTTCGGTGCGCCTCGGAAGAAACATTGATAATCCGTGCCGGAGCGCTTGCTTTCATCATCGGCAGAAGCAGTTTTGTGAGCAGAAATGGTGCCAGATGATTGACGGCAAACGTCAGTTCTATGCCATCGCGCGAGACTTTTCGTTCGCGCTCCATCAGCCCAGCATTATTGATGAGAATATGCAATCGGTCGTATTTTGCTTGGAAGGATTTAGCGAAAGTCATTATCGAGGCAAAGGAGACGAAATCACAGAGCATTACGTCAATATTGGGATTCCCCGTGTCAGTCGTTAATTCTTGCTTGACCGAAGCAGCAAGGTCGAGATTGCGTGCTGCCAAGATGACGTGAGCGCCCATTTGCGCCATTGCGCGAGCAGTTTCTTTGCCGATTCCCGATGTTCCGCCCGTAATAAGGCATACTTTTCCTGCGAGACTCATTGTTACAAAGGTGAATATTGGTAAAATTTGAACAGTCCGTGCAAATATACACAAAATCTTCCGTAAACCTGTTCTAGGCTGAGAAATGCAAATGACGAAACAATTTGGCAGTGAACAGAAGCAAAAAGATTTGCTATTGCGAATAAATTGCAGTAATTTCGTGTCAATATGAACACAACGCATCCACAGCAACCATTCGACCAGCTTCTTGAGCGCGTCCGCGCTTGTGTACCGCGTCTGACAAAGGGCAAAAAAGCCGTCCTTTCGGTACTCTATCGCGCCGATTCGCCTCTGACGGCGCATGAAATCTATGCACACATTAGCGATACCGCGTTTGACTGCACTTCCGAAGACAAACAAGAATCTATTGACGTGGCGACGATTTATCGCAATTTGGAGCAGTTTGAAAAATTGCACCTCATCAATAAAACCGAGCATTCCAATGGTGGTTGGCGATATGCACTAGCAGAAAAACACCATTCCCACACGATAAGTTGCGTCCGATGCGGCAAAGAGATATCAATGGGTGCTTGCCTGATGGCAGAAGTAGAGAATGTGATTGCCCAGCGCACGGGCTTTGTAAATATCCATCATATTGTCAATTTTACTGGTTCTTGTCCTTCTTGTCAGCATCAGTAATCACCACCAATTTTCACTGTTTTTCCGCTATCGTTTTTTTGCATGAACACTCTTTCGCCTGAACAACATCATTCGGCACATATCGCCCCCGCGTCGTCCATGAATCACCACACAGTATCAAAAACATTATCCAGTCCCCAGCAAACCTCGTACATTGACCGTTTGGGTATTGCCCTGTCGGGGCTGTGTGCGGTGCATTGTTTGGTGCTACCGCTTGCGCTGCCTTTTATGGGAACACTCGTGAACTTCATTCACTCAGAATGGACACACATTCTTTTGGCAATCCTCATTATTCCAACGGTTGTTTTTACTGCATGGAGAGGCTATAAACATCATGGGAAACGCGAAGTCCTCTGGCTCTTGGGTATCGGCACACTTGCTGTTCTTGCAGCAATTTTCGTTGGCGAGCAGGGCGCAGGCGATCACGTCGAAGCAGCCGTAACAACGCTGGGAAGCGTATTGCTTATTACGGGGCATTGGCAAAATCACAAACATTGTTCGCTTTGTGCAAGCGGGAAGCCTCATATACACTAAAAACGCCAAGCAAGTTTTGACGTGTTGCCCTTCGGGTAGGCTCAGAGTGAAGAGTGCCTCAAATCTCATGCTGAACCCACCCGAAGCATTAGTGCGAAACTTATTTGATAGGCTACTACCCAACAACCCTTCCCCACACAGATTCCTCCCTATTTATGAAGGCACTCGGCATTATCCCCGCACGGTACGCAGCAACACGCTTTCCCGGAAAACCTCTTGTTGACTTGCTTGGCAGAACCATGATTCAGCGCGTCTGGGAAGGCGCAATGGAATCAGAGCGGCTTTCGCACGTGCTGATTGCGACGGATGACGAGCGAATAGCGCGTATTTGTGTGGGATTCGGCGCAGATGTCGTAATGACGGCTTCGGAACTACCCTCCGGCACAGACCGCATTTTGGCGGCATATCGGCAGTATTCTGCCGATACCAAAACAACGTTTGATGCCGTCGTCAATATTCAGGGCGACGAGCCGCTATTACGTGGTGCAGTGGTGGACGATTTACTGATTGCACTCGCCAATCACGACCTTCAGCAACCCATCGTGACGACACCGATTCAGCAAATTGTTTCTTCAGAGGAATTGCTTGCACCCCATGTCGTGAAGGTCGCTCTTAATCAAGCATTCAAGGCGCTCTACTTCTCGCGTAGCCCGATTCCGCATTACCGCAAAAGCATTGTGCATTCGGATTGGCTTACGGCGCATACATTTTGGAAGCATATCGGCATTTACGCCTACACCACGCCAGCCCTTCGGCGCTTTGGTGAGATTGCGCCTTCACCATTGGAAGAGATCGAACAACTGGAACAACTTCGGCTTCTCGAAAATGGTGTTGAATTTTATTGTGTGCCGACGGATAAAGAATTTGTCGCGGTTGATATTGAAAGCGATGCCGAAAAAGTCCGCGAGATATTGCGTCAGCGCGAGAAAAATCCCGCGTAGGATGGATGAGGGAAACATTCGCAATACCCCAGCAAAACCTTGATTCATACTTGACTTGGTATTTTTTTTTTATTTGAAACGAAAGAAAATACTGAGGTTTCACGGCTTTGGTCGTATCTTTGTGGGCAATCAATAAAGCAGTTGACGTGCATACAAACTGCTTTCGCTCACTTCTTTCACCCGCGCAT